>CAMPKL010000265.1 GCA_946887065.1 uncultured Bryobacterales bacterium | reverse complement strand
CCGCAAGACGCACTACTACTCATAACATCACCCGCACGACGCAGGGTCAAGCGTCCAAGCCCTGAATCCGTGAGTTTCCTGTAACGTTCTAGGTAATATGGTCGGTTCCCGCACGTTTCCGGCGATAGGCGCATCGGTCGCATAGATTATGAACCCCATTCCCATCGGAAAATTCCAGGCCGGCTCGGGCTGCGATCTCTTCCTCATCTGCGGCCCATGCGTCATCGAGTCCGAAGCGCACGCGCTGTCGATAGCCCGTCGCGTGAAGACCGCGTTCGACGCCAGCGGGCTCTGCGGCGTATTCAAAGCGTCTTTCGATAAGGCTAACCGCACGAGCGTGACGTCTTACCGCGGCCCCGGGCTCGAAGAAGGTTTGCGCATCCTCGGTCTGGTCAAGGAAGAAACGGGCCTGCCCGTGCTCACCGATATCCACGAACCCTCTCAGGCCGGCCCCGCCGCGGAAGTCTGCGACATCCTGCAGATCCCGGCCTTTCTCTGCCGCCAAACCGACCTGCTGGTCGAAGCGGGCCGCACTGGCCGGGTTATCAACGTCAAGAAGGGCCAATTCCTGGCGCCGTGGGACATGCGCTACGCCGCCGACAAGATCGCCTCGGCCGGCAACGGTCGCATCATCCTCACTGAACGGGGGGCTAGTTTTGGTTACCAAAACCTCGTTGTCGATTTCCGGGGCGTCAAGATGATGCAGGACCTGGGGCATCCCGTGGTGTTGGATGTCACCCACAGCCTGCAACTGCCCGGCGCGGCCGGAGGCGCCAGCGGCGGTCAGCCCCAATACATCGAGACGCTGGCGCGCGCCGGAGCGGCAGCCGGCGTCGACGGCCTCTTCTTCGAAGTCCACGACGATCCCAAGAACGCCGTCTCCGACGGGGCCAATGCTCTTCACCTCGACCTGTTGCCGGATCTGCTCGACAAGCTCAAGGCAATCGGTGAGTTGGTGCGAAGTTGGTAGGTTGGCCTAGCCGCTCAAACTGCGGATTGACGGACCTTGGCCACTTCGTCCACCAAGAACAAATCGGTTAGCAAGGATCGCAAGTGAATGGAAGCGTTGAGGTTGTCGATCAGCTGTGAACTGATCGCCGGTTGCGCCAAGACGAGCTCGATTGCGGCCAGCGCATGGCGCGAATCCATCTCTAACACGCTTAAGAATGCTCGGTGCTTGTCGGCGGGCTCCAGCCCGTCCTTGCCGATCGCCGACTCATAGGCTTCCGGCAAGCCCTTCAGGGCGTCCACGGCGCGTCCCAGTAAGTTGCGGAGCTGGCTGCCCTTGTCGCCCGTATCGGCGGCGACGCCCTGCGCCGCGTACGCCAGCATGAACTCGTAGCACTCCTCAACGATGTTGCAGCGGCGGCGCAGGTCTTCGAGCATCGGATCAGGTTACTACGATCGGCGAGCTCAGTCGCCCGTCGCCGAGCCCGGCGCCGAAGAAGTCTTGCCCGAAACCCGCCAGCGCTCCGGATCGTGGTGATCCAAGTAATGCTCGCGGCTGACTGACCCGAAGATCATCGACTTGGTCATGTCGAATTTTTCGGGACGTACGGCGAAGTAAATGTGCGCCATGGTCATGGCGATGAATGCGACCCCGGCAAAACCGTGCAGCACGTACATCCAACCCCACGTCGCATCGCCGAAGATGTACGGATTGCGTTCAAAGAAAGGCGTGCGCACGCGGTAGAGCATGAAGAAGCCGGTGATGATCACCGCCAGACCGGCAAGCATGACCATCAGGTGGAACATCTTGTTTTCGAACGGGTATTTGGCGAACTTGCGCGGTAATGGGGCCGACTTGCCCAGTATCAGCTTGGCCCGGTTCTTGGCGTCCTGGATGTCGGTTTTATCCGGCCATATCGCCCAAAAGTCCATGAAAAACGAGGCGTGGATGATGTGAAACAGAATGGAGGCGATCAGCACGATTCCGGCCATCCAATGCCATTCGACCCAGGCGAACTGGATTCCCACCATGGGCAGAAACGCGGTGAACAACAGGGTCAGCATCGCTGCCGCCATGATCCAGTGGAAAACGCGCGCCGTCAGCGAGTGCTTCTTGACCTTCGACGGAAGGCTTGCTTTAAAGCCGGACGACACCTTCGGCTCCGCAAACTTCTCTTCCTTGGCGAAGAATCCTACCCAAACGGCATGGCCAAGCAGGAATGCCGCGCCGCCAATCGCGAAAACCCAGATCAGCACCCAGCCGATGTGGATGGGAACCTCTTGTCCCCACGGACTTGTCGCCCACTGAATCAGTTCCACGTTATGCCTCCGGAACGCCGCGAATGGCGCGTTTGACAAGGTTGCGCATTAAGGGGATTTTGTAGCCGTTGTAGCGCAGGGGCACGGATCCCTCGATGGCCATGGCTCCGGCGATCTCCGCCGTGCTTTCGTCCGCGGGTTTGCCGGCGATCGCGCTCTCAACCTGCGTCAGACGCCAGGGATGCGCCGCCACGCCGTTCAGGGCGATGCGGATGCGTTCAATCGCCCCGCCGTTGACGACTTTGACGGAGGCGATGTTGACCAGCGGGAAATCCCACACCGGCCGGTCGCGGACCTTCTCGAAGTAGTGCTCGGCTCCGGCCCACGTGGAGGGGATGCGAATCGCCGTCAGCAGTTCGTCGGGCTTCAGGACAGTCATGTGGGTGATGTCGATGCCCGGGCCGACGAAGTAGTCCTCGGCGTTCACGACGCGCTCACCGTCGGCGCTGCGAATCACCATCTGGGCTTCCAAAGCGACTAGGGCTGGGGCTGTATCCGAGGGACTGACCGCTACGCAGCGGTCGGCGCCCAAGATGGCATGCTCGCGGTTGATTGCCGTTGGGGTGTCGGCGTAGCAGACGTTCCCGCCGGCTCTGTAACAGGGGAAACCGCTGCGGTAGTACCAGCACCGGGTGTCCTGCGAAACATTGCCGCCGATGGTGCCCTGGTTGCGGATCTGGGGAGAAGCGACAAGCCCGGCAGCCTCACTCAGGATCGGGAATCTTTCGCGGACCAATGGATCGCCGACCAATTGGGTCAGCGTGGTCATGGCGCCGATCTCGACGCCGCCGTCCAGATCGCGTACGCCGCTCATCCCGCTAACCTGGCTCAGGTCGATGACGACTTTGGGGCGTTTAATACGATCCTTCAGCCAGTCGAAGCTATCCTGCCCACCGGCTATCACCCAAGCGTCGGCGCCGTGCTCCGCCAACAACGTCACGGCGTCGTCGACGGTGGCCGGTTGGAAGAGCTCAAAGGCCGGCATGACATCACGAAATACAGCCATGGTCGTTCTCCTGGTCTTATTGGGCCGGACTAAATATGAGCCGTCAGCGGCTCCGTCACGGGTTTTCCAGCTTCCAAAGAAGTCAGAATCATGTCCAACGTCACCGGCGCGCGGCGGAAGATTTCGTCTCCGAGCGCGTCGGAGATGGCATTGAGGATCACGGCGCAGCCGCCGCCCACGGGCGGCTCGCCGATGCCGCGGGCTCCCACGGGACTCTCGGGATCGGGAATATTAAGCGCCGCCCACTGCATATTGACGGGCGCATCAAGGATTGTCGGCGGGCGATTCTGGTAGAAGCGCTTAGCCAGAGCCCAACCCAGCTGCTGGTCGTAGACCCATTTCTGGGCGAGCGCGTGTCCGATGCCCAGCATCGAGCGTCCCAGGATCTGGCCGCCCAACGCTTTGGGGTGAATGACCGTGCCGACGTCGGCCACGGCTAAGTAGTCGAGGATCTGGTAGCTCCCGGTCTCGACATCAATTTCAACCTCAGCGAAGGAGGCCACGAAGGAGAAGGCCCTGCCGTCCTGCCCATAGTTATCGCGGGCGACGCCCATCAGGCCCTGACCCGCCAGGTTCGTCGCCGAAGTCGCGGTCATCTTGTTGATGTCCTCGGGTAACTCGTGCCCGTCGTAGCGGCCGCCGAGATCAATGGCGCGTTGCGCCGCTTGGGCCAGGCTCATTCCCGCGCCGCCGCCTCGCCGATAAACGCGCTCGCCGCCGACGACATAGTCTTCAGGCCGTCCGCCGAGACTCTTGGAGGCAATTTCTTGCAATTTCTTGATGGCGTCCGTTGCGGCTGCGTGGGCTGCACGGGTCATGGCATGCGTGGTCTGGCTGCCGCCCGAGGGACAACTCCAGGGCAGATTCTTCCCCGTGCTGCCCCAGGTAAGTTCGACCTTTTCCCAAGGAACGCCCATCATCTCGGCCGCGACGCGTTGGCAATCGCTGAAGTTCGCCGTGCCCAGGTTACCGATGCCGGTCTGGATGTATAACTTGCCGTCGGGCTTGATGACGAAGAGACCGTCGAAACCGCGCGAGCCGCCGACAAAGGTGCTGCTGGCGACGCCAACTCCACGAACCTTCGATCCTTTGCGCTGTCCGCTGGCCGCCGCTCGCTCCTTCCAGCGGAACATCTCGGCACCGCGGTCAAGCGCCTCCTTCATGAAGGCGCTCGTCGTATAGCTCCGTTGGCCGTTGCGGCCTGCCGCGCCCAACTGGGCCTTGCCCTCGGGAGCATTGATCTTGTGGATCTCCACGTGATCGATTTTGAGTTGGCGGGCCGCTTTCGCGAGCAAGGGTTCCATCAGACCGATCCCCTGCATGCCGCCCGGAGAACTTTGAGCAGCGCGGGGCGGCGTGTTGGTCAACATGCTAATCCCGCGCCAACGCATGGCGGGCGGCTGGTAAAGCAAGGACACGCAATTGCCTGCCATGTTGCCGTCGCCACGCTGATCGTAGGGGCCGTTGTCGCTGACCACGTACATGTCCAACGCGGTGATGCGCCCGTTCTGGTCAAATCCGCACTTCAGCCGCCCTGTCGCACTCGGACGCGCCCCGCCGACGTAGTGCTCGTCTTCACGAGACATGCGCAGCATGACCGGCGCGTTGCACTTCTTGGAGAGAATGGCCGGAATCATCACGTGGACGCTTCCCGTGATCTTCGCCCCGAAGCCGCCGCCGGTGTATTCGCTGATGACGACGATGTCCGCCGGATCCATGTGCATCCAGCGCGCGATGGCCGGTACGGTTTGGATCGTGCTTTGTGAACCCACGTGCACGAACAACTTGCCGCCTTGCCAGTAAGCCATGCCGGTGCGCGGCTCCAGCGCCTGATGGCCGCTGTCCGGCGTGATGAAGGTTTCGTCCAGCACCAGAACGGCCTTTTTGAAGCCTTCCTCAAGATCGCCGTAGGACCACTCCTCGGTCGGCTTGCCCATCGGCATTTTGCCTTCTTCGTAGCCCACGAAGTCTTCCTCGGTCCACTTCACTTCGACGACGTCTAGAGGCGGCGGAGGCGCGGGGGGCTCGCCCTCCTTAGGGGCTGGAGCTTCCGGGCGCATCCAGGTGTTGCCGTCGGTGCGCGGGTTCGGACCGCCTGGCCGCAGGCTGGCGAAGGCGTCCACCACGAAAGGCAGGCGTTCGTAAGTGATGTGGATCTTCTCGATCGCCTCGGCTGCAGTTAGTTCATCCACGGCCGCGACGGCTAAAATGGGCTCTCCCTGAAATAGCGGCTCCATCGTCAGGCCTAGGTCGGCGCGTTTGTTGGCCTTGATTGTTTCGCCCAAGTCGGTGATGTAATCAGCCGGGGCCGGTAGATCCTCCACCGTCACCATGCCCTTTACGCCAGGCATGGCCAGGGCCTCGGAGGCGTCAATGCTCACAACGCGTGCGTGCGGATGGGGACTCAACAGCATCTTGGCGAACAACATGCCGTCGGCGCGGAAATCTTCCGCATACTTCGACTTACCGGTGACCTTGGCCACCATGTCGGGGGTGGAGTAATTTTGCCCGACGAGCTTCCCTTTAAC
>CAMPKL010000264.1 GCA_946887065.1 uncultured Bryobacterales bacterium | reverse complement strand
GCTTACTCCGCCCAAGGCCACGACAAGATGACCTTGCCGCAATCGCCCGTCTTCATTAATCGAAAAGCTTCTTGGTAGTCATCGAACGCGAACCGATGCGTAATGACCGGCGAAATGTCGACGCCCGACTGCAACAGCATGGTCATCTTGTACCAAGTCTCGTACATCTCACGGCCGTAGACCCCGAGGATCGTCAGGCTCTTGAAAATGACTTTGCGCCAATCGATGCCCGGACTGTCGTTGGGTATGCCCAGGATGGCGATCTTGCCGCCATGGCTCATGCCCGCGACCATCTGGCGCAGCGCCGCAGGGCTGCCGGACATTTCGAGCCCGACGTCAAAGCCTTCTTTCATGCCCAACTCTTTCTGCACATCTTCAAGCGAACGCTCCATGGGATTGAAGGCCACGGTGGCGCCCATCTTGCGCGCTTGGTCGAGGCGGACGGCGTTCAGATCCGTCACCACCACGTGCCGCGCTCCGGCATGCTTGACCACTGGGATGCTCATCAAACCGATGGGGCCCGCTCCGGTGATCAGCACGTCTTCGCCTACCAAAGGAAAGCTCAACGCTGTATGGACGGCATTGCCGAACGGATCGAAGATGGCCGCGAGTTCGCGATCGATGCCCTCTTCGTGACGCCAGACGTTGGACTTGGGAATGACGACGTACTCCGCGAAGCCGCCGTTGCGGTTGACGCCGACGCCCTGCGTATTCGCGCACAGGTGGCGGCGGCCGGCCAGGCAGTTGCGGCACTTGCCGCACACGACGTGTCCCTCGGCGCTGACGAAGTCGCCGATCTCAAAGGCGTGTACGTTGCTGCCGAGTTCGGCGATCTCGCCGGCGAACTCGTGTCCCACGACGGTCGGCACAGGGACCGCGCCTTGGGCCCAGTCGTCCCAATTCCAGATGTGCACGTCGGTGCCGCAGATGCCGCCGCGGTGCACGCGAATCAGCACGTCGTCAATACCGCAGGTGGGCTTGGGGACATCTTCCATCCACAGCCCGACTTCTTTTTTGCTCTTAACCAGGGCCTTCATATTTTCTATTTTGCGCCGAATCACAAGTATAGGCGGTGAACGATACAATGGCCGTTCGGCCCTCGACGGGGCGCATTTCTATGTCTACTCACGATACTTTCCGCGTCGGCATCACGCACGATTGGGCCGAGCGCACCGAGTCGGTTCTGGGTCCGGCCTTGAGAGAGGTCTTCGATCCGGTCGAAGGCATCGAGTACGAGGTGATGCCCGAATGCGCCGACTTCACTCCTTCGCTGGATGTTGTCGATCGTTACGACGCATTGCTGGTGCTCGGCTATTACTTGAACCGCGAATTGCTGTCGCAAACCAAGCGGCTGAAATGTTTGGCGCGCTGGGGCGTGGGTTACGACCGCATCGACGTCGAGGCGGCCACGGACAACGACATTTTCGTGGCGGTGACGCCGACGACGCTGAAGCGCACGGTGTCGGAGGGCGCGCTGACGCTATTGCTGACGCTATCAAAAAACGTGCTCAACCAAGACCGCAATGTTCGCGCCGGCAATTGGCGCAAGGGCATGGAGGCTTCGGGCGTGCTGGTGCGCGGGCGGACCGTGGGCATCATCGGCGTGGGCAACATCGGCAGCGAATTCGCGCGGCTGGCAAAGGCGATCGACTTTGGACATGTCATCGCCTATGACCCCTTCTGTTCGACGGCGCGCGCCGCTGAGATCGGTGTTGACCTGGTCGACCTGGACACGCTGCTGCGTGAGAGCGATTTCGTCTCGCTGCACGCACCGTTGACCGAACAAACCCGGAACATCATCGATGCGCGGGCGCTGGCGCTGATGAAACCGTCGGCGTATTTGATCAATACGGCCCGCGGCGAACTGGTCGACGAAGACGCCCTGTTGGTTGCGCTGAAGGAGCGGCGCATCGCCGGCGCGGCGCTGGACGTGCTGCGTCAGGAGCCGCCGCCGAAGGATCACCCGTTCTTCCCGCTAGACAATGTGATTCTGACGCCGCACTGGATTCCGATGACCGAGGAGAACGTCGAGGGCAACAGCCGCGAAGTCTGCACGAACATCTTGGCGGTGTTTCGGGGCGAGGTTCCGCCGTTCATCGCCAACCCGAAGGTCGCCCAGAAGGCGAGCATGCTGGCCAAGATCCGGCGCTAATGGAAAAGGGCCGCCCCGGAATGGAGCGGCCCTCGTCGTTTTCGTCTAACGGACGAAGCTAATCGTCCACGACCTCTTGGCCTTCTTCGACTTCGTGCAAGCTCGGCAAGCCCAACGCCTCGCGCAGCTCGTTCTCTAACTTGTCGCGCATGTCGATGTTCTCGCTCAAGAACTGCTTGGTATTCTCGCGGCCCTGACCGATGCGGTCGTCGCCGTAGGAGTACCACGAGCCGCTCTTTGAGAGAACCTTGTGCTCGACGCCCAAATCGATCAAGTCGCCTTCGAGCGAAATTCCCTGACCGTACATGATGTCGAACTCGGCCTGCCGGAACGGCGGCGCGACCTTGTTCTTGACGACCTTGACCTTGGTGCGGTTGCCGGTGACGACCTCGCCGTCCTTGATGGCGGCGATGCGGCGAATGTCGATGCGTACGGACGAGTAGAACTTCAAGGCGCGGCCGCCGCTGGTCGTTTCCGGGCTGCCGAACATGACGCCGATCTTTTCGCGAATCTGGTTGATGAAGATCAAACAGCAGTTGGACTTGAATACGTGGCCGGTCAGCTTGCGCAGCGCCTGGGACATCAAGCGCGCCTGCAGGCCGACATGCGAGTCGCCCACTTCGCCTTCAAGCTCGGCGCGCGGCACCAATGCCGCCACGGAATCGACCACCAAAATATCGACCGAGCCGGAGCTGACCAGCACGTCGGCAATCTGCAGCGCTTGTTCGCCTGAATCCGGTTGCGAAACAAGCAGATTATCGATGTCGACCCCCAACTTCGCCGCGTAAATCGGGTCCATCGCGTGTTCGGCGTCGATGAAGGCCGCGACGCCGCCAAGCTTCTGCGCCTGGGCGATCGTCGACAGGGCCAGCGTCGTCTTGCCCGACGACTCCGGGCCGTAAATCTCCACCACGCGGCCGCGCGGCAGTCCGCCGACCCCTAGCGCAAAGTCGACGGCAAGCGAGCCCGTCGGGATCGCCGCGACCGGGTCCACGGCGCCGTCTTGTCCAAGGCGGAGAATCGAGCCCTTGCCGTGGGCCTTTTCGATCTCTCCGATTGCGGCTTCCAAGCTTTGCACACGGTCCCGCTTGTCCATGGTTTTCTTTGCTCCTCTCATCATTTGTAGTGTACCAAAGGGGCGAACAAATATCGAATATACATGATCGGGCTCACCAAAGAAAGTCCAAAATTAAAAGAATCCGTTCCACGGCGGGACGGCCGGCTACGGCTGCTCGGTCGGCAGCGGTGCGTAATAGCCGCTTCGGGCTCTAACCAACGTGTCCTTGACGTTCGCCTTCACGCGAATCTTGTGGAAACTCCCGTCAAGCGCAAAGTCCGTCGGCGAATAGATGATGAAGTACTGGTGCCGCAGTTCGTTGGCGATGTCCGCAAACGATTGCTCCAAGTCCGTCGCCTGGAAGGGGTGGAAGGATCGTCCGCCTGTCTCTTCCGCAAAATATCGTAGGACGGTGTCGCCCGATTGCTTTTGGCCCGTGCGGTTGGTTGAGATCGAATAGATCACCGCCTCCGCCTTGTGGGCCATTTCGAGCGCCATGTCGCGGGTCACGCTCGACTGGTTATCGTCGCCATCGCCAATTACGATCAGCGCCCGGCGATACTGCGCCAGCGGCTGGTCTTCGGGCAACTTGTCCCTGCAGGCGTAGTAGATGGCGTCGTACAGCGCCGTGCCGCCGCCGGCGCGCAGCAAACGTACGCCGCGTGCCAACTCTTCGGCGTCCTGCGTGTAATCGACCATCAGCTCGGCGCGCGTATCGTAACTCACCAAGAACGCGCGGTCACTGCCTTCGGCCAACACGCCGCGGATGAACTCGACCGCGGATTCTTGCTCAAAACGGAATCGTCCGCGGACGGAGTTCGAGGTATCCATCAAGATGCCGATGCGCAGCGGCAGGTCGGATTCCCGCACGAACTCGCGTATCTCTTGCTTGACGTTGTTGTCGAAAACCTCGAAGTCGTCTTTCTCGAGATCGGTGATGAACCGATTGCGTTTGTCGGTCACCGCAAACAGCAGGGGGACGCGTGAGACCTCGACGCGGATCGTCGACTCGTCGCCGCCCGGAATCACGTCGCTGGCCTGCGGCGCCACTCGGCTCGCATCCTGCGCCATCAAGTACCCGGCGACCGCGCAAGAGGCCAGGATCAATGCGAATTTCTTCATACGCTTGCCGTTGATTATAGCGATAGAGCAGCCAACCGGTCTTTGAAGTCTTGGGCCAGCGGCGCTTCGATGCGCAACGGCGCGCCGGTCAAGGGGTGGGCGATCTCGATGCGCGAAGCATGGAGGAAGAAGCGTTCGCCGCTCTCCGCCGCGGCGCCGTAGGTCGCATCGCCGACGATGGGACGGCCGACCCACGACAAATGGACGCGAATCTGGTGCGTGCGGCCTGTGTGGATGCGCACTTCCAGCAGGCTGTAGGCGGGCTTCGAGCGCACCCGTAGCGGCCGATAGTCGCTGACGGCCGCCCGCCCCGAGTCGATCACCGCCATGCGGCTGCGGCGGCGCGGGTCACGGCCGATCGGGGCCTCGATACGCATCCACCACTGGCCGTCTTCTTCGACGGGCCGCTCTTTGACCGTGCGCCGGCCTTGTTCGGGATCGCCGACTTCGCCTTGGATGAGCGCCGTGTAAACCTTTTTGACTTGGCGGGCTTCAAAGGCCTTCGCCAGCCCTTGGTGCCCTTTGTCGGTCTTGGCGACGAGTATGATCCCGCTGGTCCAACGGTCTAGACGATGCACGATGCCGGGCCGCAATTCGCCGCCCTCGCCCGACAGCGACGAACCGAAATGGTGCAGCAGGGCGTTGACCAGCGTGCCCGACTGCGCGGCCTCCCCCGCCCCGGCGTGAACGGTCATCCCCGCCGGCTTGTTGATCGCGGCGATGTCATCGTCTTCGTAAAGAATTTCGAGAGGGATGTCTTCGGCGAAGGCGTGCAGCGGCTTTAAAGGCGCGGGCTCGACCTCAATCGACTCGCCACCGCGCAATTTCATCGACGGACGGCACGCGGTTTCGTCGACGCTGACCCGCCCTTCGCGAATCCATTGCTGGATGCGCGAGCGGGAAATGTCATCGAGCGCTTTGGAGAGATAGACGTCCAAACGCTCGCCGGCGGCGTCCTCGGCCGCAGTCAGGAAGAAAGCATCGCGTTCCGCAGCCACTTTTAGGCCAACTCCCTGTAGATGCCCAGCACCTTATCAGCCGCCTGCGACCAGGTGAAGTTGGCCGCTCGCGCCAAACCTTTGTCTCTCAGGCGTTGCCGCAACGCTTCCTCTTCGGTGATGCGCCGCAAGCCTTCGGCTATCGATTCGGTGTCGGCGGGGTCGACGAGCAGTGCGGCATCTCCGGCGACTTCGGGCATGGCCGAACAGTTCGAGGTCAGCACCGGCAGGCCGGCGGACATCGCTTCCAAGATGGGAATGCCGAAGCCTTCATCCAGCGACGGGAAGGCGAGCGCATGGGCTGAGCGATAAAGTTTGGCCTTGGCGTCGTCATCCGCGTAGCCGAATTGGATGATGCGGCCGCGTGCCGGACTCGCCATGATGCGCGCGGCGATCTCGTCGCCGCCGTATCCAGGCGAGCCGGCCAACACCAGCAGCAGTTCCTTCGGCGCCCGCTCGAAAGCTTGGACCAGCCGCTTGATGTTTTTGCGCTCCTGCAA
>CAMPKL010000263.1 GCA_946887065.1 uncultured Bryobacterales bacterium | reverse complement strand
GTCTTGACCCTGAGCGATGCGGGAGGCCGCAGTGCGGTCCACGCGCTGGGCCGGCATCTCGGGGAGCAGTTCTTCGGAAGGCACCATCGCCTCGCCCAGGCGCCCTTCCAAACTCAAGGTTTCCAACTCTCCCTTCGTGCGCGCGTCCGCTAGGTTGAACTCACCGACAGCCGTCCGGCGAAGTTCATCGACATGGGCCCCGCATCCCAAGCGAAGCCCGATCTCATGCGCGAGAGTACGAACGTAAGTGCCGGTAGAGCAGCGGACGTGAATCTGGAATCGGTCGCTGTCGGTGCGCAACAGCTCGAGTGCGTAGATCTCCACTTCGACGGCCTGGAGTTCCACGGGCTTCTGCTGCCGAGCCAGTTTGTAGGCCGGCACGCCGCCGATTTTTTTGGCCGACACCGCAGGCGGCGTTTGCAGGATTTTGCCGCGAAACTGCCCCAAAATCTCCTCAATCCGTTCAGGATCGAGCTCGATGGGTTTCCGTTCGCCGACCATTTGGCCGGCTCGGTCGTAACTGTCCGTGGCGAAACCGCACCGGATCCACGCCTCATAGGCCCGATCATGACCCAAGAAAAATTGCGAGAGGCGCGTCGCCTTTCCCACGACCAATGGCAGCACGCCAGTGGCGATCGGGTCCAGAGTCCCCAGGTGACCGACGCGGCGAGTGCCCGCGATCCGTCTCATTGCCCCCACGGCGTCGTGAGACGAAATCCCGCCCGCCTTATCTAAAACGAAAACGCCATCCATTCCTCCATTTTAGGCGGCTGGCCGCAGTTAGACGCGCAGGGTCACGCTCAAATCAGATCCGGGGAAGACAGTCCCAACGCTTGTGATGTTCAATCTCAACTGAGCTGATTCTTGCAAGACCGGCAATGACGCGCCGCTAAGCACGCCGCTCATCGTCTGACCGGCAAGAATTGTCAGCGTGGCAACTGTGCCGGCGTCTTGAACGATTTCAATGACCACATCAGCGCCGACGGGCGCCGTTTTCAGGTGCGCGAAACAGTCGTGTATAGCCAGGCTTTCCTGAACGGTGATATTCGCCGTCGCGTCGGTCAAGATGGCCAAACGGCCCTCGTACTGCAGATTGAACTGCCCGCCGTGCAGCGTCCTGAGGCCCTTATCGAGCAGTTCCGAGTAATTTGCAGTCGCGGCAGGGCTATCGCCGAGCGAATTGGTGACGATCGCCTCGACACAAGCGATCCGCAAGCCCGGCATCCACGCTGAATGCGCCCAGTTCGCCGCTGCAGGAGTGCCGAAGATGCCTCTCGGGAAAGCGACGGTCTCGGTCCGCCGCGCCAGCCGGTACACTTCCGCGCCAGCCGTATGCGCAACAGCGAAGCTGCCGCAGGCTCCTCGCGTCACAACGTAGACCGTGCCCGAGGACTGCACTTCTTCCACCAGCACAATCTCGCGATCCAACTGCACCAGATCTCCCGGCAGAGCGGAACCAGCCTGATTTAGCGGGAGACTTGTCGCCGTTTCGTCCACCGCGGGGTCAAGCAAAACCTGGCTGGGTCCGTTGAGTTCGTCCCTGTAGTGAACCGTGAACCGGCCCGCCGTAATCGTTTGGGTGTCTTCTAAGATCGCAAAACCCAGACCGCCGATGACGATATTGCCGTCGCCGAAAGCATTGACTGCGAACACCGGCAAAGGCGGCGGGTTCCGATCCGCCACGCCCAACGCGCCGCCTCCGATTCGCCAGCGCGTCACGATCGCCAGACCTTCCAGCGATTCGACGTTCTGGGCATTCGCCGACCGGCCCGTCACCTGAACGACTCGGCCGCCCAAGTTGGGGATTGGGAATCGCGCGGGGCTGCTCTTGGCCCGACCGCCGAAATGCCAAGTGTTCTCAGAGACCACGAATACCGAGCTGAGATCGGGTTCCAGTATCCACGACGGAACCACCGTCAAGGTAGTCTCAGTATTGTTGAGGACGGTTCGCTCCTGCCCCGCGCCCTTCCCGCGAATAATGCGGACGGTGTGGCCAGCCAATGAATCCGCCGTCAGCGCGAGTGCTCCGCTGCCGATCGTATCCAGGCCAAACTCCGACGCGAACTGCTCCTCGGTATCTTCAATGCGCCAGTAGAAGTTTGCGTGATCGTATCGTGGATCGGGCGCGCCCGAGACGTCCTCGGCCAGGCCAGTATCGACGAACGACGACGACGGCGGTTGGTAAAGAGCGATCCGCCGCAGGCGAGTGGGCAAGTCCCCGCGGTAGACGTTGAATGAAACCGTTCCCGCTGAGAAACTCAGTCCGCTCAGTTCCACCGAGTTCGTCGATCCGCCCGCCGCCGTGACTGCCCTAACGATGAAAGAAGCGTTGCTTTCGGCGCCTTCCGCGTCGACCGCCGTCACGGCATAGTAGAAAGTCTCGTCGCCCGCCAGAGTGCCGCCGCTGGTCGACACCGTAGGCTGCAAATCGACGATCGGAACACTGGCGGTGAACGACCGTCCTGCTTCGGGCGGAGTGAACCCGACCTCAATCTCCGTCAGAATCGTTCCGTCCGATCCGCTCGTGACGAATTCCTCAATATGGAAGATCGGATCGCCAAACTCGTCGTACTCGTCGCCGTACAGGTATCCCGGCGTGCCCGTACTCGCCTTCGATTGCGGCCGCGTGGGAGGAATGAGCGTGAGTTGGCCGTTCGTGTCGTTGTACCAAGCGTCGTCGTGAATCTGCGCGGTAACCCGGACGGTCCGATAGTTGCGGCCCGGCTGAATCTTCAAGACGCGGAAGGGCTGGCTGAACAAGCCTTCCTTTACGTAGGTCACAGCGATCAGGTCACCCACGTGTTGGCCCAGCGCCTTCACGCTTGTCTCAAACTCGATGAAGCGGTTTCCCTGGATCGATCGATCCAAGAAAAACTTCATGATTCGCGCCGCCTGGTCATAGGTCGGTAAACCGTCGGCGACTAACCGTCCCGAAATCTCTTGGCCCGTGCGGGAAACATCCGCGGTGTCGACGATCTCAAGACTGTCCTGCTGATACTCGTTGAACTCGTCCGCGAATTCCAACGCAAATCGGTTAGGTGAATCGGCGATTGGCCGTGAGAAGAGACGGATCGAGGGAGTGTTGTCCAGCCGCCGCGATATTGCGGACGGCGTGGCCGGGTCCGAACCGTCGGTGTAGACGTACGCCGGCCACCCACCGTTCAGAGGCGTCGCTGCGTTCGAACCTTCCGGCTTGCTCGGCTGCTGCAGCAGTACTGAGTTTTCGACGTATACCGCCAAGCGTCCATCTTGCCGGTAGGTGAGCTGCAACCGGGCCCCGTTACGAATCCCGCGGATCACGTCTGCCGCCGTTCGTCTTGATCGGATCAGCAAGTTACAGCGAAATCGCTCGGTTGAGATCGGATTCCCCTGGTTATCCGTCGCCGCGATCGTCTCATCGCAAACCGAAGCGGCAGCGGCAAAACTGGCGATATCGATCTCGTCGATCTTCCATCCGCTGCGGCGTAATACGTCCAGCAGCACCCACACTGGATTGTTGCTGTAGGAGAACCCAAGGGAACCGCCCGCACCGTTGAACCGCTCCAACTGCAATCCGCGAATCAACACCTTGACGCGCGGCAGACTGCGGCCATCGTTGATCTGATTCGGCACGACCACCGACAAACAGGCCATGCTCCCATAGGGATCGCCCAGCGGCTCTCCGCCCGGCGCCGTGAAGTTCAGATTGAAGCCGCCGATTCTGCCGCCGTCCGCGAAAAGATTCCACCAACCGCTCGGCGTCATGTCGCGGCCCGGGACGCCAATTGGAATCTCGATGTCGTTCACCAACACTTTGATGATCGAGTGGATCTTCCCCAACCCGACGAGCACCTCCATGCGCGTCAGGTTGCCGTCGTTCCTCGCAAACACGATCGGCGCATCGACCCACACGGTTCCGTATTGCAACGGTACGAAGTCGTTGTAGCGAGCCTCGTTCTCAGCGACATCCGCGGGACGGTGGTTCTTTTCACCATGGCCCCTGACCAAGATTGAAGCCGGCACAAACTCGATGCCGCCGAAGCGTCTTGTCAGGTTGCTCGCGCCGTCCGTGGAGAACATACCCCGCGCCGTGCAGTCCGAGCGTGTGAATGCACAGGACGCGTAGGGCTGTCCGCCGTTCAGGTTGCCCACGCCGCCCGGTTCTCCGGCCGAGTAGCCGCACGCATGGAATCGCGAATAGCTGCCCTCAACTCCACCGCTGACCGCTTCCTGGCGCTGTTCAGCCGTTTCCGGGAAGCTCCATGGGCATCGCCTCTGAATCCTCACCGTGGGCAGCAACACCCGCTGCATGCTCATCCGGTTGATCGCCGAAAGCCGCACCGTCGATTCGTTGATCTCATCCGGCGGATTCAAAATGCCCTGAAAGACAGTCGCCTCCGGACTGGCCGCGCTATCGGCCTCAAGGTCATAGAAGACAAAGCGCGCCTTCAGTTTCGCGCCCCGAAATCCGACCGACGTCTCCACCTGCGAGAATCGTGAATCCGCATTCCCGAGCGTTACCGCGATTCGTGGAATCGCATCGACCCCGCTCTCGCTCGCCGCTTGAACTTCGAAGAAGTTGTGGCCCACGACCCGTGCGTTGTAGGACTGCTCGCCCACCGTAACCTCGTGCGTCGACCAGCGCTCCACTTGGCCGTTCGCGAGTTCAGCCTCAATCAGCAGCAAGGGCGTAAGAGCTTCAGCTTGTTCCTTTAGATTGGCGATGGAGTCCATTGGATTCGAACAGTCCCTGAGTTCTGGTTGGGGGCGGTGAGGCTCTGCTCAAGCGAATCTTGATCAAAATAGGCGTTGGCGAATACGCCGGGCTGTTCCTTGGTCCGCTTGTAGCTCGACCGCCCCAGTTGCGGTTCGACCTGTAAGCCATAGGCGCACGTCGTCGCCGCGCCCGAACCGGAAAGTTCGAGCACGATTTGTTCCGCGGCCGACGCGTGCCGCCAGGGCAATTCATAGAGCCGCCACTCGTTGTCGCCGTCTATCGGCAGCTGTTTGGTTTGCCCCGCGCCGTCTGATAACCCAACCGTGCTACCGGTTGCATTGCATTTCAACCACGCCGAAGCCACAAACGCTCGCGACGCCGGCGCAGCTATCGTCTGCGAAACTGTCCAACTTCCGCCCGCGCTCAGATTAGTCGCTGCCGAGCCGCCCGTTGGGTCCAACTGGCCGCCATTTACCGTCACGCCGGCGCTCTTGACCCAAGCGTCTTCGTCCAGGCTCTCTGACCAGGCCAACAAGTTCGCCCCAGGCTCGACAAAGGTGAACGGCAACTGCCGGCCGCCCGTTTCCTCAAACAAATTGCGAATGGCGTGCCACTCGGCATCCTCAAGGTCAGTCAGCGGCAGGTCCCAGCGCCGCGTCTCGAACAGGACGTCGCCGTAGTCAATTTCCTCGCCTGCGGCGAAGCTGTTCCTGACGTTCCGATAGCCGATTCGCCGGCTCCACGGAAATTGAGCGGCGGCTCCGCTGCTGAGTTCCGGAAAGATCCTCATCGCGATTCCCTCACCGTGAGCGCGGTCTGTCCGTTGAACTCGCCCGACGAAGACAGCTCCAACTCATCGTCGTCAAACCTGCAATTCGGAACCAGCTCGCCCGTCGCCGGATCTTCGAACTCGAATCTCCCGAGGGAACCGCGCATCGCCACGAAGAATTCAATCACCGCGGTCAATTCCGATTCGTCAAGGGCGTTCAACCGCAACCGCCACTGGCGCAAGGAATTCTTGCTGTCGACATAGGTCTGCCTGCCCATGTCCAAAAACCGCACCGTTTCCACCGGTCTCGTCAGCGCCCGGGCCATCGGATATTGCGCCAGCGCGCCCGTCTTCAGTCTTGGAAAA
>CAMPKL010000262.1 GCA_946887065.1 uncultured Bryobacterales bacterium | reverse complement strand
GTAGGACTCAGGCTGATCCCGCAGCTCCCGTAGGCGCCAGACCAATCCGTCAGCATCGCCGTTAGCGATTCTCCAGCCCCATTCATGCTCCGCGATCAAGTAGGTTGGAGTCGCCTCGGCTGGCCCGACATAGACGACCGCGCGGCCGGCAGCCATCAGGCCGTACATCTTTGATGGAACGACAGCCCCTTGGGTGCCGTTTTTTTGCGTCACCAAACCGACATCGCAACCGCCTAACAGCTCGCCCACCGCATCGCGCGGCTGGAACCCCTGGAAACGGCAAGCCGAGTAGCCGTTCTCTTCGCAGATCGCCTTGAGTCTCTTAAACTGTGGCCCCCCGCCGCTGAAAACAAACTCAAAACCCGCGTCCTGTCCGAGAACTTCGAGGGCTTGAACCACCGTATCGAAGTCATGCGCGAGTCCGAAGTTCCCCGAGTAAAGAACTTTGACTCTTCCATCCTGCATAAAGGGCTTCGGCGTAATCGACGTCCCGTCGGCCCAGTTATGGCAGATGTGGATGCGTCGCGGATCCATACCTCTCCGCTCCAGCCGAGCTGCCATGCACGGTCCAAGCGCGATCACGCCATCCGCCTTCCGGCGCGGCAAATCGGCGAGGAATCCGACAACACGATCGGCCCAACCGCCTTCCCGAAGTAACCCCAACTCGGTCGCGATGTCCGGATAAACATCCATCTCCCAGATGAAGTGCCGCGATCCCCTGAGGCGCTGAACAGCCAGTCCAATCAGCCCGAGCAAAGGCGGCGTGGTCATCGTAACGATGACATCGGGGCGTCGGATTCTCAGGGCAGCCGCCAAAGCGCCAAGAAAAAAACCTCCGTAGCTCCAGATCTTACGCAGGCGCCCGTGGCCAAACCCGGGAGTCTTCACTCGCTGGATCACGAGGCCTTCGATCGGCTTGGCCGCCCCACCCGCATAGCTGGCGCCGCCGCATACGATGCTGATCTCGCAGCCTGCTTCCGCGACAACGTCGCCGAGCATCTGAGCCGTAGCGGCCTCATCAGGCGAGAAGAACTGGTTAATGAAGAGAATCGTCACTGTAGCAAGCAGCTTTCCGCTACCTTCCGTCCGATGCGCCCAGCTAGGCAACCGGAGCCACGCTAATGATCACCGTCGCCGAAACCGTCCAGTCCGACACAATGCGCCGCCTGTCGCAGTTGGCTTTCATAGACTTTCGCCCGAACCTCTCTAATATAGTTCGAGCGAACCTGACTCGCGATCAATCCACGACGACCCTCCAGGAAACCCAGCTTCACGACATAGTGGTACAAAAACCATAGGACAGGCTCAAACGGCATCGCCATCGAGATCATCTTCAGGAAGCGACGCAACTCCTGAACGTTTCCCACGATGCGCGGTTCAACCGAATCTTTCCCCCATCGGCCCGATTGCTGAAAGTTGACTCGCACGGCTGCTTCCCAACTTGCGTACTGGCGATGCTTGTTGACATACGCATCCAGACCTCTAAAATCTTCGTGAACCAGCGGCGTCTTTAATTTGGCTATCGGACCCTCCACGATCAGTCGTTCGTGCACCTCCATATCTTGCTCAAGAGGCGGATTCTCAAGCAGGTTCTCAAAACGCGCCTTCCCGCTACGAAACAGCACTATAGCGCTGTGGGAAAACCCTCCGTATCGAAATCGCTTTCCCAAAAAGTGAAACTCCTTGCGGACCAGGTAAGCGCAGACCCGCTCGTTAGACAGCGCCATACGAACCTCGTGCCAAAGGTCCGACGGAATAACTTCGTCGGCATCGACAAGCATGACCCATGGCGTGTCGATGTCGGCGTTCCCAAGTACCCATTGCCGTTTCTTGGGGTAGCCTCCGCCGTACGAAAATTGCAAGATGTCGCTACCCATTTGGCGCGCGATATCAACAGTATGGTCTTGGCTTCCCGAGTCAGCGACAATTACTCGTGAGGCTAATTGAAGGGCACTAAGACAGCGCGGAAGATTTACTTCCTCATTTTTTACCGCCACAATCGCAGTAACTGGTAGCTTAGCGGGAGCGGCTACTTTATCTCGCCATTGGAAGTCTGTCATCTTCAAGACTCAACCTTTTTCGCTCGGCATGCGTTGCTTCAGGACGCGCGCCGGATTGCCGACAACAACGCACCAAGGCGGCACGTCCTTGTAGACGGACGACCGCGCCCCGACGACGGCGCCTTCGCCGACTGTAACGCCTGGTCCGATGAACGAGTCCGCGGCCACCCACGCTCGGGCGCCGATCACAATCGGAGCCGACACCAAAGGCATGCTCGACCGCAAGTAGTCGTGCGTGGCCCCGCACAGATAGCTATATTGCGAAACCGTTGCGTACTTGCCCAGCCGAACGCCGCCCACGTTATAGCAATCAACCATTGGACCCAGGCACGAATGATCGCTCATTTCTAGCCGCCACGGCGCCCAAACCCTGGCCGACGGGTAAACATGCACACCCCGGCCCAACTTCGCGCCGAACGAACGCAACAAAAATCGCCTCCAGCCGTAAAGCACTGCCGGACTGGGCCGGAACAACGCCGCCCACACCACTCCCCAAGCCGCCCGAGCGAATCGGTTTCGCCATCCATGCGGGCTAGGAAAGGGACTCTCGTTCATGGGCAAGTCTAGGTCGCATGCGCAGGAGGCGCGACCAGGCTCTCATAAAGCTCGCGCACTTGGCGTGCGACGCCCTTCCAACTAAACTGACCCATCATCCAGAGACGGCCTCGCCGGCCCATGGCCTCAAGATCACCGACGGAGAGTTCTAGGATCGCCTCGGCGATTGAATCAGGTCGGTTGTCGACCCACAGCCCGCAGCCGACCGTCTCCACCTCTTTCCAAGGTGTCGCATGGGAAGTGACGACGGGTACGCCGTGAGCCAATGCTTCCGCGACAACCATTCCGAAGTTCTCCGAAAAGCTGGGCAACACGAACAGGTCCGCCTCGACAAACGCTTTCGTCTTTGCCGCGTTGAGGACGTGCCCGTGAAAGGCCACACGCGGTCCCAAACCCATCTCTGCAACTCGAACCTTCAGAGAACGCTCGTACGCCTCGTCGCCGGTCCCGTAAATGTCCAGCGTAAAGCTTGCCGGCAGCATGCTCATCGCGCCGAGAAGATTTTCAAGACCCTTCTTCGGATCCAGGCGACTGATGTACAGCAGGCGAAGCCGCCCGCCCGGCCGCCACACCCGATCGGGCAATTCGCCTGGAATGTCGACGCCGTTCGGAATAACAGCAATGCTGATTCCCGGCAACCTCTTGACGCTTGCCTCTCGCTCCATTTCGGCCGTTACGTGCAGCACTGCTTGGGCTGGCATGGCCATCCGGCACAACGCCTCAAACGCCGCTTTCGCACGCGGTCTTCGTACGCCGGACCACTGCTCCGTGGCCTGCAGGGCGCCCCTCGGCGACCAAACGATTGGACGGCCCAGGCTCCGGCAAGCGGCCAGCGTAGGCAGCGTCGGGAAGGAATATGTCCCGGTCAGATGCACGACGTCTGCCCATTTCACCATTTGCGGCAGACGCATCAACAGGCCCGGCGCCCAATCGCGCCCTATCGCTCGTCGAGTGAAATAAACTTCGTACCCGGCTTCGTAATACACCGGAGTGTCTTGCCATGCAACGCGATCGGATCGCCTCGGCCCCGCGGCATCCGTCGTCAAAACCCGAAGCTCCACGGCATCCTGTCTAGCAAGTGCGTTGCAAGCCGCAAATACCGACACGATCGGTCCGCCCCAGTAAGTTGCGGGATAAAAAGCCGGCGTGACGTGAAGCACCTTCATTGCCCATCATCCGGCTTCGTGGATTTCTGCTTCTCCGCTACCGACTGGCCCAATGACGCGTGCGGGATTTCCGGCGACGATGACGTAGTCGGGAACATCGTGCGTTACTACTGAGGCCGCCGCCACAATGGCGCCCTCCCCGATCCGCCGGCAAGAAGGCAGAATGATCGCCCTCATGCCGATCCACGCGCCGTCAGCAATCACCTTGGGATACGGCGCCGGGACTGAGCGCGGATCATGACCGTGCGAATGGGTTGACACGATGACTTCGCTGGAAATCAGCACACGATCGCCAATCACCAAGTCGCCCGTATGATCGAGTTGAACGCGGTCATTGATCTGCACGCCGTCGCCGATCGTCAGTCTTGAACCCTTAGCTTCCGATCCGATAACGACGCCGCGCCCGATCAAGCAATCCGACCCGATGGAAACCGCCTTGGGATACCGGACATAGGTGCTGGAAAGGAACCGCGACCTGCCTCGCAGCGTTGCGCCCTGACTCCGCAACATCGCCACCGTGAACCAGCCTCCGGCCAAGGACCGCGCCTTGCGGAATCCGCGCCACAAAAAGAGCATCATCGCCCGGCGATCCTTCGCTCACTGAACCGTCGTACTGCCTGAACGCCATGGAATCGCCTCAATAATCCCGTCTGCATGCCCATTCCGGCTTGATTCGTGACTGTCCGAGAACGCCCGCCGATTTCTCGCAGGGCTACACACGCGCCCGCCGCCAGGGCCATCTTCACAAGAAAGCCCACGACAACGATCGAAAATGAACTCTGCGCCAGGCTCCACACCAGCGGAAAGATCAAGGCCGCATACAACCAAGGGCCTCCCGCGAATTTCAACATCCGCGAACCTAACAACCATTCCTCAAGTCTTCTGAAACCGGCGCCGTACAGCAAACCGGCCAGCGCCCCGAACCACGAAAAATTGATGAACGCCTCGCCCGCCATTGTCGGATTGATGCCGCCGATAGTGCCCAGCCACTTAAAGATGACTGTTTTCACGTAGAGGCCCAAACTGATTGCCGGCTTCTCGGGCCACAACGGCCGCGGAATCAGCCCGATCACCCAATCCTTATATGTACTCCCGTACTTAAGATCATCCGTTTGCATGTTGTCGACGATCGCCGCGATGACATTGATGTCGAAAAAATACGTGGAAAACAAGACCTGGTCGAACGTAGTTTCATTGATTACTGAACTGGTCGAATCATCCGCGTCCCGCGCCGTTCGTAGACTGGTCATAAAGCCGAATAGGACGACGATCGCCAAGCCGCCAACCAGCGTTCTCGACAGCATTCTGATGTTGACCCGCTGTCGAAAACAAAAATGCAAGACAATCAAGATGCCTGCAACATCCAGCAAGTCGCCGCGCTTCCCTCGGATGAGAGCGGATAGCACGATAAGACAGCTGACTAACCCCACGGACGCCACCGTGGTAAAACTAGCTTTTCTCAAATACAGTTGACTGACCAAGATCGAGAGGGACATCGATAGCAACGAAAAAAATATGGCGATGTAGCCATACGACAGTCCAAAACCTCCGGACCCTTCTGATATGTCCAATTTCCCGACGTTCAAGCGCTGCAGGTTGTCTAGGGTGAGAACGTCGCGCAACCCGATACCTGCCGACTTTTCACCAAGATAAAACACCGCGGTTACGACAAACAGAGCCGTCGACGCGGCTGCAATCGCAAGCATGTGGCGATCTTGCAAGACGACCGCCGTCGTTGCAATTCGGCGCGATAGGGCCTTGGTCGGGACGCCGCGCGCCGCTGCCGCATACCCGATCGACAACATGAGAATGAACAACAAAGCGTAGAGATAGCCCCTGAGGACATCTTGCTGAACCGGCGCCATCGCAGAGTAGAATCCTCTGCCGGGAGCGGCTAGATTCGCAACCGTCTTCACCGTGACGCCAAGAAAAACGCTGGCCGCCACGACGTAGAGCGGGCCTGCGAAGCGAAGGAGCCCGTATCGCCGGGCGGCTATCAACGGCAACGCCGTCATCAAAAGGGCAAGCGTGACTAGCGTAACTGCGTCCATGGCCTAAAC
>CAMPKL010000261.1 GCA_946887065.1 uncultured Bryobacterales bacterium | reverse complement strand
ATCGTCAGCAACGGGATCAGCGTCGCCCTCCAGCTCTGCAAGAAGATGAACACGACCAGCGTCACCAGCAACACCGCTTCGAGCAGCGTCTTCGAGACCTCTCTGATAGAGGTATCGATGAACCGCGTCGCGTCGTAGGCGATGTTGTAGTCGATGCCGGACGGGAATGTCTCCGCCAGCACCTGCATCTCCTGCCGCACGGCCGCAGCCGTCTCGATCGCATTCGATCCCGGCAACTGGAAAATAATCAGGTTGGCCGTCTCTTGCCCGTTCAGGCGCGTGAACGTCGCATAGTTGAACGCCCCTAGCTCCACGCGCGCCACATCGCTCATCCGCACCAACGAGCCGTCCTCTCGCGCCGAGACGATGATGTCTCCGAACTCTTCCGGGTTCGCCAGCCGTCCCTCGGCGTTGACTGTGTACTCGATCTGCTGATCGGCCGGACTCGGCGCCTGCCCGATGCGGCCCGCCGCCGCTTGCCGGTTCTGCTCCCGAATCGCCTGCGTCACGTCCGACGCTGTGAGCCCCATCTGGTACAACACGTCCGGACGCAGCCAGAACCGCATGCCGTACTCGCGTTCGCCGGGAATCTGCACGCCGCCCACGCCGTTCAGCCGCGCCAGCGGGTCGCGCACGTTGATCTTGGCGTAGTTGCTCAGGAACAACTGGTCGTAAACAGTGTCCGGCGAAGTGATGGCGACGACCATCAGCAAACTCGTCGACTGCTTGGCGATGGTGAGACCCGACCGGACGACCTCTTCCGGCAACTGCGGCTCGGCCCGCGCCACGGCGTTCTGCACCTGCACTGCCGCGATGTCCAGATCCGTGCCCGTCTGGAACGTCGCCGTTAGCACCATTTGTCCGTCGTTCGTGCTCGTCGAGTCGTAATACAACAGGTTCTCGACGCCGTTGAGCTGCTGCTCGATCGGCGTCGCCACAGTCTCCTCGACGACTTCGGCGCTCGCGCCGATGTAGTTCGCCACGACTTGCACGGTCGGGGGCGTGATTTTGGGATAACGATCGACCGGCAGCCGCAGCAGCGCTACCGCGCCCACCACCGTGACGACGATCGAGATCACAGCCGAGAATATCGGCCGGTCAATGAAAAACCGGAATGACATGATCGGATGCTCCGTCTGGCTAACCGGCGTTCGGCGCCGCTGGCGTCGCTTCCACCGGGATGACTTTCATGCCGGGCTGCAAGAACTGCAGTCCGTCGACGATGATGCGATCGCCGTCCTTGAGACCTTCGCGGACGACCCAATTCTCGCCCTGTTGCTCGCTGACGGTAACCGTCCGCGCCACGACGGTATTGTCAGCGCCCACGAGCAATACCGAGCGCATTCCCTGCAGCTGCTGCACGGCTTTCTGCGGAGCCAAGAAGACGCCGTCTCTTTGGCCCGCGCGCCAGCGCACACGCGCGAACTGTCCGGGCAGCAGCGTGCCCTCTGGGTTCGGGAAGTCCGCCGTTAACTGCAGCGTGCCGGTCTTGGTATCCAATGCTCGTTCCGCGCTGCGGAATTTGCCTTCGTGCGGAAATTCTTCTCCATTCGCCAGCACCAGGGAAAACGCAGCTCCCTTCGCCACCGTGCCGCCGTCGAAATGCTCCAAGTAGTCGCGTTCGCTCACCTGGAAGCTCACCGAAATTGGATTGAGCGGCGACAACTCGGTTAGCGGCTCCGGCGAACCAGGCGTCACGAGCGAGCCCACTTGCCCGAGCGACTCGCCGATGCGGCCGCCTACCGGCGCGCGGATGCTGGTCCATTCCAGGTTCAACTCCGCTCGCCGCAGGACCGCTTCCGAACGCTCCACCGCGGCGGCCGCTCGTTCGATGTCCGTACGCTGTGTCAGGCGCTCCTGGTCCGCTTCCGCCTGTTTGGCTTTGACTTGTGCGGCAGCGACTTTTTCCGCTGCCTCGGCGGAATCCAGGACTTGCGCCGAAACCGCTTCCTCGGCCGCCAGTGGACGAATGCGCGCGATGTCTTGACGCGCCCGAGCGAGCTCCGCCTGCGCCTCGACCAGTTCCGCCTCGGCACGCAGCAACTCGACGCCTTCACGCGCCTTCACCAACTGCGCTGCGGCGTCGTTCAAAGCCGCTCGCGCTTCTTTCAGGTCCGCCTCGTACGTCCGGGGATCGATTCGATAGAGCAATTGATTCGGCTTTACCGTCTCGCCCGCCTCGAAAAGGCGTTGCTCGATAAACCCTTCGACGCGCGCCCGAATCTCGACGGTGTCAATCGCGCGAGTCGATCCAACGAACTCCAAATAGTAGGGAAGCGACAGCGCTTCCACCTTCTGGACCTGGACTTCCGGCGCCGGGGGTTGGGCGCCCATTGGGGCCTGATCGGCGTTTCCTCGGCCGCAGCCGGCCAGAACCGCCGCCAACGCCAGCGCCGCTGCTGTGTGTGTGAACCGCAACATGGGGATGCTCTCCTCTCGGGCGTTTCGTGTTCCGAATCCGCCCATCCCTCCAAACCGTCTCTGCTATCCTTCTGTCGATTTCAGGATATTGCCCTGGACAGAAGTAAACTATACGGTGTAGTATACAAACGGCGGAACGGAAAGTAAACCCCTTAGTGTACTTTTCCGGTGATGGCACGAGTGGCTGAAGTAGCAACAGAAAGAACGAGAACCGAGCGGAAGCGCTGCGCCATTTTGGAAGCGGCCGCTGAAGAATTTCAAGCGAACGGCTTTGAAGGCACCAGCATGGATCGCGTCGCTGAACGCGCCGGCGTATCCAAGCGCACGATCTACAACCACTTCGAGAACAAAGAAGCCCTGTTTGAAGCGATCACCGACGAGATGATCGACGAGATCGTCGCGATCTCCGCCATCCGCTACGACCCAGCGCGGGGTCTTGAAGACCAACTGATGGAAATCGGACGCCGGAAAATCGACCTCATGATGTGTCCGAGCTTCATGAAGTTCGCCCGCGTCACCATTGCGGAACACTTGCGCACGCCCGACATGGCGAACGACGCCTACTGCCGCATTCATGAGAGCAAAGACGGTTTTCGCAAGTGGATCGCGGCCGGCGTCGCGGACGGCCGCTTGGTGTGCGACGACTCCCAGGTCGCGGCCGAACAGTTCGAATCCATGCTGAGCGGCGCCGCGTTCTGGCCCCGAATCTTCAATCGCCCCGAACCTTCTTCGGTGAAACTCAAGAAGGTCCTGTCCTCGGCCGTTGCGTTATTTCTTAAGTACTACGCTGCGCCAGCGGAACGACGCAAGGAATCGGATGCAGTTGACCGCGTGCGCCAATCGCCCTAGTCGTTTGGCTGAGAAGTTGCACGGGACTCCGTCAGTTCGCCGCGCTGGGCGAACGCGATCTCGACGACGCATCGGCTCCTTGTCCAGGAAGCATTGAATGGCCAAACCAATACTCGCTAACCGCCAACATCATCCTTCTCAATTCCTCGTACTCGAACGGCTTGGCCATGTAGGAATTGGCATGGAGCGCATAGCAGCGTTCCACGTCACGGTGGTTCGTGGATGAAGTGAGAATGACAACGGGTATGTTGCCGATGGCCCGTTGCGCTCTCAATTCTCTCAAGACTTCAAAACCGTCCTTCCTCGGCATGTTGAGGTCGAGCAGGATCAGGTCCGGCTGCTCGGCTCGATCGGAATCGCAGGACAGCAAGGCATTGAGGCCCTCCTCTCCATCCTGGGCAACCTGCAATTCGTGGGGAAGGCCGACGGCGGCAAGGGCCCTCCGCGTAAGCAAAACGTCCGTCGGATTGTCGTCGATCAATAAAATCCTTGAAGGTCTGATCGTGAGATTCAAAGCATCCCACCTCCTGCCGATGACGACTCCGGGTCCATGACTCGTCTTATCGGACTGATCGCGCTCGCGTCTTAACGGCGCGAACCACGGGAAGCGTGGAGGACGTCTCAGCTAAACCTTTCTCGGGGCGGCGCCGATAAGCGCATTGCGGACGTTGCGTTTCGAACCGATGGCGCCCCGCGGCAGACCAGCAGTATGGATGAAGACCGTCGGGAGAGACAGCCATTCGGCGGCGCTGAGCGCGAGCGGTCGACGTCTGTAAAAGATAAAGTCGTGGTCTTCGAAGTGAGCGGGTATTCCTGCGGCCTGCCTATGGAGCAGGTCCGCGAAATCGTACCGATGTGCGATCTCGCTCGGCCGCCGGGTCTTCCTCCGTTGCTGGAGGGATTCCTCAACCTGCGGGGCGAAATTACGCCGGTGCTTCGGATGGAACGGCTTTTCGGTCTCTCGCCTATCATCCTGCGCCGTCACACGCAGATTATCGTTCTGCACGGAGAAACCCCGCTGGCGCTGCTCGCCGACGAAGTCCGCAACGTCGTCTCCCTCGGGCCGGACGAACTGTTGCCGGCGTCGGACGATAGCGTATTCAACGATTGCGTGGAGGGAGTACTGTTCACGGCGCGGGCGCCCGTCCACGTGCTTCGCGTCGACCGGCTGCTGTTGGCCCAGGAGAAGAGGCGGATCTCGGAACACCAAGAAATTGAGCACAGGCGGCTGATGGAGTTGGAAGAGGCCGATGCATGAGGGCGCTCTCAGCCTCACGCGATGACAAGTACCGGGAATTGAAGGACTACGTCGTGGCATCCACGGGGCTGGCGTATTACGAGACGAGGGATGACGACTTCGAGGAGCGGATCGATCGCCGCCTGCGGTCGCTGGGGCTGACTGCCTATGGAACGTATCTAACGCTGCTGCACGACGGCGTGCTAGGGCAGAGCGAACTGGACCATCTCATCGCCGAACTCACTATCGGCGAAACGTTCTTCTTTCGGGACGAAAGGCAGTTCGACGTGTTACGCGGTCTGATTATGCCGGATCTGCTGCGGAGAAACCGGCCGCGGAAAACGATGCGGATCTGGAGCGCCGGCTGCGCCAGCGGAGCCGAGGCTTATTCCCTGTCCGTCGTCCTGCAAGACGAGTTTCGCGCGCAGACCGCGGGATGGGACATCTCTATCCTTGGGACCGACGTCAACCGCCGCCTTCTGACGCAAGCCCAGAGCGGTTGCTACGAAAAGTGGGCTCTGCGTTCAACGCCTGACGAAGTTCGCGAACGGTGCTTCGTCGCCGACGGGAACCACTGGCGGATCGCCGACCGCTATAAGCAGGGCGTCGGTTTCCAATATCACAACCTCGTCAAGCATCAGACGCCCTCTTGGTTGAACGGCCTTTTCTCGTTCGACTTGATTCTGTGCCGCAACGTGATGATCTACTTCGACAGGCCCACGGCTGCCGCTGTCGTTCACCGGTTGCACGATTGTCTGGTTCCGCAGGCGTGGCTCGTAGTGGGACATGCCGATCACGACCCGAACACGTTCCGAAGATTCGAGGCTGTATCCCAAAACGGCGTTTCCGTCTATCGCAAACCGGGCGGACCGGACGTTGCAGGTTCCGCCTTGCACGACGCGTCGGCGCAGGCATTCGCGGGGAACCCCGTTCTGGCGGCGGCCGGCACGCAAAACGGAGGCGGCACGCAAGAAGTAGATCCGCCGCCTGCCTTGCCTGCCGCCGATCCGGCGACTTCGAGCGGCGGGCGCCCCCCGGAGCGATTTCTGGGCGAGGTACGCAGTCTAGCGGATGCCGGAGCCTGGGCTAAGGCCGAAGCTCTTTGCTCTGGGTTAATCGAGGAGGGTCCCTTGGACCCGATACCGCACTTCTACTTGGCTCTGATTCAGGAGCAACTGGGCCGCTTTGGCGAAGCGGAGAAGTCCCTGCGGCGCTCGGTGTATCTGGACCGGAAATTCGTCCTTGCCCACTACCACCTCGGGCTTTTGCTCGTGCGCGGCGGCCAACAGCGTGCTGCCCGGCAGTGTTTCGCAAACGCGCTGACCTTGCTGGCCGGCTTGCACGA
>CAMPKL010000260.1 GCA_946887065.1 uncultured Bryobacterales bacterium | reverse complement strand
AGGAACAAAGTGCGTCCCGCGGTGACCAAGTCCGGGCGAGCGAAGTAGAAGTTCTTGTCGATCAGGAAATATTCCTGCTCGGGACCAGCAGTCGAGGAAACCAGTGCGCCGTCCGTCTTGCCAAAGAGCGCCAGGACACGCTGCGCCTGAGTGTTCAAGGCCTGCATCGAGCGCAACACAGGCGTTTTCTTGTCGAGGGCTTCCCCGGTCCACGAAACGAAGGCGGTCGGGATGCAAAGAGTCGTGCCGTTCGGGTTTTCGAGGATATACGCAGGGCTGGTGACGTCCCAGATGGTGTAACCGCGAGCCTCGAAGGTGGCGCGGATGCCGCCGGTCGGGAAGCAGGAGCCGTCCGGCTCGCCCAGAATCATCGAAGCGCCGCTGAACTCCGCGATGGCGCCGCCATCGCCCTCAGGCGAGAAAAAGCTGTCATGCTTTTCGGCGGTCAGCCCGGTCAGCGGATAAAAAACGTGCGAGTAGTGCGTGGCGCCCTTCTCCAGGGCCCATTCCTTCATCGCTGTGGCCACCACTTCGGCCACGGTCGGATCCAGCTTCGAACCGGTCGTGATGGTCTTCATCACCGACTTGTAGATCAGCTTGGGCAGACGCTTGCGCATCACCTGCGGAGTGAATACGTTGGCGTTGAACAGCTTATGCGTCGGCGTGTCGATGAAATTCATCGGCGGCTCGGATGGGCTGTAGTTGATCACGGCCGAAATCGCCGCGGACCGCGGAGAGTATCCTCCGCTACTCGAAACATTCTTTGTCTGATTGCTCACCGTTTTTCAGGACCCCACATCTATCTCTACGGCCTTCAAGACTGCGATCGCCCGCGACGAGGGGACGACCGGATGAAGGCGGAGCTTTGCCTCTCTCTAAGCTATCTGGCGACGGCGCCGAAAATGAAATCAGGATTGCTTATACACCCAATAACCGCTGTGCATCGCGTCTCGACCAGCGCGGCCCGGGAGATTTCAGAAGTGTACTCCTGAACGCTCCTCCGCCGCTCGGCAACCGTCGCCGCGTATGATATGCTGACGCGTTCGCTGGGTGGGCCGCAACTGGATTGAGACGCTTCCCTATGAAATATTGGCTCGGCATCGATATCGGCACCGGGGGCTCCCGAGCCCTGCTCGTCGACGCTTCGGGGAAGGTCGCGAGCGGCGTCACCGTGGCGCACGAGGACATGCGCATGGAACGCCCGCTGTGGGCGGAGCAAGATCCGGACGACTGGGTTCGTGCGGCGTTTGAAGCGATTCGGCTCGCGCTGGTCCAGGCCCAGGTCTCCGGCGAAGATGTCGCGGGCGTCGGTTTCTCAGGGCAAATGCACGGCCTGGTGCTGCTGGACGCGAATCATCAAGTGATTCGGCCCGCGCTGATTTGGTGCGATCAGCGCAGCCAACAACAAGTCGATTGGATGAATCAAACGGCCGGCGCCGGCTTCATTCTCGAGCAGACCGCCAACCCGGTGCTGACCGGCTTCACGGCTCCGAAGCTGCTATGGGTTCGGGACCACGATCCGGCTTCTTACGAGCAGACCCGCACGATGTTGCTGCCTAAGGATTACGTGCGGTTCCGGCTAACCGGCGACTTTGCCCAGGACGTATCCGATGCCTCGGGCACGGCGCTTTACGATGTCGTCCATCGGCGCTGGGCCGCACCGCTTATCTCGAAAATCGGCGTGGACCAACGGATTTTGCCGCCGGTACTGGAATCAAGCGACCTGGCCGGAGAGATCAGCGAGATCGCCGCGAAGGAAACCGGCCTGAAGAAGGGGACGCCTGTGGTCGCCGGGGCAGGCGATCAAGCCGCTAGCGCGGTGGGCAACGGCATCGTCGAGGCCGGGCTGGTTTCCTGCACAATCGGCACCTCGGGCGTGGTGTTTTCTCACATGGATGAGGTCGCCTATGACCCGGCCGGACGCGTCCATACCTTCTGCCATGCCGTGCCCGGCAAATGGCATGTGATGGGCGTCACGCAGGGCGCGGGGCTGAGCTTGCAATGGTTTCGCAACCAACTCGGCGCGGACTTTGTCACTCGAGCGGCGCGGGAGAACAAGGATGCTTACGACTTGATGATGGCGGAAGCCTCGTCCGCCCCGGAGACAAGCGAAGGATTGTACTGGTTGCCCTACCTGATGGGCGAGCGGACGCCGCATCTAGACGCATTCGCCCGGGGCGGATGGATTGGTCTCACGGCCAAACACACGCGGGCTCACTTGTTGCGCTCGATGGTTGAGGGCGTTAGCTATAGCCTTAAGGACTGTCTGGATATCGTCGAGTCGCTGGGGATCGAAGTGCGAACGATCCGCGCGTCGGGCGGCGGCGCTAAGAGTCCGTTCTGGCGTGGAATGCTGGCCAATATTTTCGGCTGTCCAATTACGACGCTGGAGACGCAGGAAGGTTCGGCCTATGGCGCCGCGCTCCTAGCGATGTCAGGCACGGGCGGGTTCTCGTCCGTGCCGGAAGCGTGCGCCGCGACCATCCGGGCCAAAGACCAAGTTGAACCGCAGCCGGACCTAGTGCAGACATACGCCGCCGGGCATCGCGCCTATCAGGCTCTTTACCCCGCGCTAAAACATACCTTCCGTTCCGCCTAAAAAGAAGCGGCGGCGGGGTTTAGGTGACCCCGCCCTCGTTGCTGCAGCTACCAGGCGATCGTTTCGCCCGGTTCGGGCGATAAGACTTCTACAGGAGATGAAGTACCTAGGAACTGCCGCAACCGCTCCGGTGTGCCGACAAGCGGGGGGAATGTCCCGTAATGCATAGGCAGCACCATTTTCGGACCGAGGAATTCGCAGGCGACGGCCGCCTCGCGCGGGTCCATGGTAAACAGATCGCCGATCGGCAACATCGCCAATTCCGGCGCGTAGAGTCGACGGATCAATGCCATGTCGCTGAACACGTTGGTATCGCCCGCGTGATAGAAGCTGCGGCCATCGGGCGTCTTGACGACATAGCCGGCGGGCTCGCCCCCATAGAGGACTTGGTCGCCATCCTGAATGGAACTGGAGTGTTGCGCCTGAACCATGGCGATCGTGCATCCCGCCGCTGAGGCCTTGCCGCCTTTGTTCATACCGACGACATTCTTCACGCCTTTTGAACCCAGCCACAGGCCGATCTCGAAATTGCAGACAACCGTCGGCTCGAACTTTTCGGCGGTCGAGACGGCGTCGGCGATGTGGTCAGAGTGACCATGCGTGATCAACAGCAGGTCAACACGCTTCAACTCGTACCCTGTCGGGAACTTGGGATTCGACAGCCAAGGATCGATCAAGATGACGGCGCCGGAATCGAGGCGAATCTCGAACGTCGAATGTCCCAACCAAATGATCTCTGTCGCCATGATCGTGGCCCTAGGCTCTGCCGCGCAGACTAGCCCCTTTTTTCGATTCCGAGGATCGCGACGCGGACCCGGCGGCGCGCTTGACGAGCTTTGAGACCGTGCGAAGAAGATCGTCCAATTCGCTTGGTCCCTTGAACAGGACCGCGTCAGCGATCTGCGACAGTTCCTCCTTGAGTCCCAACTGCTCGATGCAGCCGGAGAGGATCACGACGGGAACCTGGGGGCGGCGATCACGGATCGCCTGCAACACTTCTCGCCCGCCCATCTTCGGCATCTTGTAGTCGGTCACGACAACATCGAATTCGCCTTCGTCGAAGGCGCGCAGGCCTCCCGCCCCAGAGGCGGCCGTCGTGACGTCGAAGCCTTTCGACTCCAACAAATCAAGGCGGGCGATCATACCATGCCGGTTGTCGTCAATCAAAAGTATTCGCGGCTGTTTCGGGCGCATGAATCGTTCGCGGCATAGCGGCAAATTGCCGCTCAGGTATGGCAGAGTACCAGTCCAAAAAAGCGAGCGTCAACGCCGCGCAAAACATCTGCATCGAGAGGGGTTCGGCGCATTGCCGCCTTCGGCGATAAAGATACGGCGCGTCGATCGTCGCAGCTCTAAAACAATGTGCCGGCTGTACGTAGGCGGAACCGGTTCCGAACGGTTACTCGACCGCGCGGGGAGCGACGTAGCCTTCCTTGTGGACGACTGAGTACTTGACGCGCTTGCCCTTCTCGTCGGTAATGCGCAGTTCTTGCCCTTGCGGGTCGACGAGACGCACTTCGATCTTGCGGAACTCTCCGTTGCGCTCCGTGTTATTCGGCTGGTAGACGGCCGTGTATTGGTTCCGCATCACGTAGTTCAACGTTTGGAAGATGCTGGGGAACTCGCCGTAGAAGCGCGGGAAGAAAGACAGGCCGCCCGACTCGCGAGCGAAGGTCCGCATCTGGTTGTCGGCTTGCAGAAAGTCCATGCGCGCGATCGAGCCGAGATAACCCCGGCTGTCATACCAGTCGCGGAGCGCCTGCATCAATCCGATTGTATGGACTGTGACGCCGCCCTCCTGAACGACCTGGCGAATCTCCTTGAGGTTGTACTTGGAGAAGGTGTCCCGACCCGAAGCGATAACAACGATCGATTTGCGGCCTTCGATGTCCTTCATACGGCCGATCATCTCGCCGAGCGCATCGAACAGATTGGCTTCCGAGTATCCCGCGATTTTAAGGGTGTTCAAGGCGGACTGGATCTCCCGCCGATCTTGTGTGAAGTCGGTGAGAATTTGCGGACGCAAGTCGTACGCCACGACCGCGACGTAGTCCTCGGGACGTAGCGTCTCGACAAAACCGTAAGCGGCGGTTAAGGTCTGATACCAAGTCTCTGACCAAAAGCTCTGGAACAAGTTCGAAAACTCGATCAACAGACAGACCGTCGATTCGCCTTCGCCCATGCCGAAGTTGACGATCTTTTGCGGGACGCCGTCTTCCAAGATCTGGAAGTTTCCCTGCGGAATGCCAGGGATGAAAATACCGTCGCTGTTGACTACCGAGATATCGACCGTGACGTAGTTGGTGTCGGAGGTGAACAGCGGCACCTCGCCTGGGTCCGCTTCAGGACGCCGGGCGCGTGTCTCAATGGGCGGCAAATCAGGAGCGTTGATCGGCGCGTCGGCGGCGGGGCCGTTCGGCTGGGGCGCCCTGCCTGGAGCGCGCGGCTCGCCGCTGATCGGAGGACGCCGGGGGCCGCCGATCGGGCCGCTGGCCTGCGCCGAAGCCGTCTGCTGATAGACGAGCAGCCCGGCCGTCGCGGCGGCGAGGCCAAGTCCTATCCCTAAAATTTTCCGCATCGCGTTGCCTTTGAGCATCCTAGTGAGTTAGATCGCATCGCGTCGGCTCAGGTTACCTCAAGACGGTTAACGGTCTCAGTCAGCGCGGCTTGCCGCCCTTACAATATCAACCCACGGGGCTGGCGTGCGCGTTACCGCGGGTCCAATCGACAATCCTGCCCCGCCAACCCCGGAGCCGAAGTACAATCGGGGGCTGATGAAAATCCTGATCGGCGGCGACCACGCGGGCTTTCCTCTGAAAGAGCATCTGATTCGGTTCTTGAAAGCGGCGGGCTACGAAATTGAAGATATTGGCGCGTTCCAGGTTGATCCGGAGGACGATTACCCGGACTTCTCGCTGGCCGTGGCCGAAGGCGTAGCCGGCGGGCGCGCCGATCGAGGCATCATCGCCTGCGGCTCGGGAGTGGGCGCCTCCATTGCAGCGAACAAGGTCAAAGGCGCCCGGGCGGCGCTGTGCCACGACACGTATACGGCCGCGCAGGGAGTGGAACACGATGCCATGAACGTCCTCTGCCTGGGCGGCCGCGTCATCGGCATCACCACCGCTGAGAAAGTCGTCGAGGCGTTTCTGACGGCTAACTATTCAGGTGAAGAACGCCACGCGCGGCGGCTTGCCAAGATCACCGCCGCGGAGCAGCGTCTGTAGCCCGCCCCGAAGACCCTTAAAGGGCGTTGACCCCATTTCCCCGGGGACGC
>CAMPKL010000259.1 GCA_946887065.1 uncultured Bryobacterales bacterium | reverse complement strand
CGTTGCGGGATGGGCGTGTTGAAGTTGCCCAACTGGCCCATCAAGTGAATGCCGCGCATGCCCGAATAGGCGACGCGAGCGACCGCATTCTCTCCCCACAATCGTTCTATTTGGAGTTGCCAACGGCCAACGTATGGTTGCGGCAAGTCATAATCCAAACCATCCATGGAGGCAGACGGCGGACGGCCTTGGGCGGCATTGAGGATATCGGGAAAGCCCGGTCTCCCGAAGACCAGAATCCGGTTGTAGAAGGGCGGCGTGCGGACGCCGGCGATAGTCAACTCCCCGCTGCCGAGCAAGTCATAGAACAGGCCCCCGCCGGCGCGGATGACCGTCCTGCCTGTGCCCGTCGGATCGTAGGCTAACGCCGCGCGGGGCGCGAAGTTCCTGTGCGTGGTCACCCATAATGGGCCGCCGATCGTCGTTTGCGCGTCGTTGCGCGGATCGCGCAGGACAGCAATCTTATTGTCGACCTCTGTAGGCACGGTCGCATTCTCATAACGCAGGCCCAGGCTCAGGCTGAAGTTCTGCGTGATACGCCAGTCGTCTTGCACGTAGCCGTGCATCTGCCAATAGCGCCACCGGCGGTCCGTATCCGCACCCGGTTCGGCCACTTCGGCGATATTCGGCGCTGAGGAGAGCAGGTTCGTCAATGAGTTGAACGTGTAGCTGCCGACCAAGGACAGATCGGAGCGTTGGTTAAACTGCACGCGATCCAGACCGGCGCCGGCTTTGAACGTGTGCGAGCCCGTCACATGGATGACGTCGCCGTTGAACTGGGCGCTATTGAGGATGAACGTGCGCGGCCGGTTGCGCGCGGGGACTCCGCCGAAGTCCGTAAGTCCATTTACGGTCATCGAGCCCATCGGCAAGCCTTCAACGAATGACAGCTCAGCAGGAATGTTGCCGACGATCTCGCTGGCCTCGGCATTATTGACGCGGCTGAAAGCGCCGCGGATCGTCGATACCGTCCGCGGCGAGTGGATGGTCTTCACCTCCGAGTTAAAGAAGTGATTCCGCGAAGTGAGCGGGAAGCTCCACAGGCCGAGGGGGTCGGGATCGATGTACTCCGCCTTGTCGGTGGTGTAGCGTGACGATGCGCGAACATTATCGCTGATGCTCCAGTCGGCTTTGCCCGAGAAGAAATCTTCGTTGATCTCCGTGCTCGCTTGCCTCACGAATTCGCCCGTACCGTCGCCAAAGTCGCGCCCGTTGGGCAGCGGATAGAGATCGACGTAGGGCTTCGCGACGGGCGACACGGTGATCTGGCCTGTCGGCAATTGCCCGGCGCGGGCGGCGACCGTGGGCACGAAGCTGCGCGCCGTTTTGCCCCGGCTCTCGCGAATGCCCTCGTAATTGAAAACGAAGAACAGCTTGTTGCGAATGAGCGGCCCGGTGATCAGGCCGCCGAACTGGTTGCGGCGCAGGGGCGGGATCGGCTCGTCAGCGGCATCGAAAAAATTCTTGGCGTCGAGAGAGCTGTTGCGCAGGTACTCGTAGAGCGATCCGTGGAAATCGTTGGCGCCGCTTTTGGAGACCGCCGTGAACAGGCCTCCCGAGGTCCGGCCCACATCCGCGGTAAATGGATTGGTCACCATGTGGATCTCGCGTACCGTTTCAAGGCCCAGCAAGTTGCCCGAAGCGCTGGAAGGCATCGAGGAGGTCGCGTCGTTCACGTAGACGCCGTCGATTTGATAGGCATTCTGGGTGGGCCGCGAGCCGTTGACCGAGATTTGACCGCCAATGCCCTGCGCCAAGCTCCGGCGCGCGGAAGTCGGCGTGGTCGCCCCAGGTTCCAAGACCGATAGTTCAAATAGGTCGCGTCCGTTGAGCGGCAGGTCGGCGAGTTTCTCGGATTCCACCAGCCCGCCCCAATCGGATGCGGCGACGCTCACCAACGCCGCGTCGGCGGTGACGACGATCTCCTGCTGGTTAGTTCCCACAGGCAGCGTGAAATCGACGCTCAGGGTGCGGCCGGCCGAAAGAGCGAGACCCTCCCTCGCGGCCGACTGGAAGCCGGGGGCGGACGCCTCGACACGATAGGTCCCCGGCGACAGTTCTAGAACCTGGTAGTGGCCCTTGCCGTCCACCGCCAGTTCCCGTTGGGCGCCGGTTTCGCCCTGAATGACCAGCACCTGTCCGTTAGCCAGGACGCCGCCGCTCGAATCCCGCAAAGTACCTTCTATGACGCCGGTGGTTTGGGCGCGGAGAGACATCGCGGCGAAGACGCTGAAAAGGATTAATAGCCGGATTTTCATCTAGTTGTTTTGGCGGAAGGGCTACCGTGAGACGGAATATCTCTATCGTATCAGCGCTTTAGCATGGCGGCGGTTGCGCCGGCGCACCTTATGTGGGTATGCTCACGGCCCAATGTCTACCGTTTCGCCTTGGCGCCGCCTGCGCCTGCTCGCTGCATCGATCGGCCCCGGCATCTTCATGATCGGGTACATCATCGGGACCGGCAGCGTCACCTCGATGAGCCAAGCCGGCGCGACGTACGGCATGACGCTGGTTTGGACGCTGATCTTGGCGTCGCTGTTCAACCACGTTATGGTGGTCGCCCTGAGCCGGCTGACGATCTTGAGCGGCGAGACGACGCTGCGCAGCTTCCGCAAGGGGTTTGGGGCGCCTATTACGTTGTTCCTCATCGTCGGGATGGCGGGAACCCAGTTGACGTCGATTATCGGCGTGATGGCGATCGTTGCGGACGTCGTCCGCCAATGGTCGCTGCAGGTGCTGGGAACGCCGATCCCGACGCTGGCGACGGCAATCACGATTACGGCCATCTTGCTCGGTCTGTTCTGGGTCGGGAGACATCAGTTTTTCCTGAGGGTGCTGGCGGCCATGGTGACAGTGATGGGCGCGGCCTTCGTTTTCACGGCGATTAAGGTCGCGCCGGATGCGGGCACGATGCTCGCGGGCGTCATTCCCCGCATTCCGGTGGGCGACAACCCGGAATTGTTGCTCGCAGGCATGATCGGGACCACGATGGCTTCTGTCGTATTGTTTACCCGCGCGATCCTGGTCCAAGAGAAAGGCTGGACGATCGCGGACTATCACGAAGTGGTGCGGGACTCGGCTATCGCCAACACGCTGCTGTTCTTCTTGAATGCCGCGATCATGGCTTGCGCGGCGGGAACGCTCTATCTGGCGGGGACGCCGGTCGAACATGCGATCGACATGGTTCGCTCCCTGGAGCCGCTGGCAGGCAGCGTGGCGGTGGCGGGTTTCAGCCTCGGCATTGTAGCCGCCGGCATGTCTTCGCTATTCCCAAACTATCTGCTTGGACCTTGGATGGCGGCTGATTTTGGGGGCGGCGAGCGCGACATGACCAAGCCGTCGTACCGGCTCATGGTGGTGGGCGCAGCGCTGCTGGGTTTGGTAGTACCGATCTTCGGGGGCCGGCCGGTTCCGCTGATGATCGCCTCGCAGGCGGTGAGCCCGCTGGTGATGCCGCTGATGGCGGTCTTCGTCTGGGTTCTCGTGAACAGACCCAGCTTTGTGGGCGAGCGGAAGCCGTCCGGACTGTTGAATTTCAGCCTGGGGGTGACCGTCCTGTTTACCCTCTACGCCGCGTACCTGGCGGTGACCGGCTTCCTGGGCTCTTTGTGACCCAGTCGCCTACCCGTAAACGAAGAAAGATGTTAGGCTAAACCCCGGAGTCTCTGACTATGCGGATTGACCACAACAAGTGCGTAGCATGCGCCAATTGCATCCCGGTCTGCCCCATGGGGGCGATCTACATCGACCCGAAGGTAAATCGGGCGACGATCAACACGGAAGCCTGTGTTGAGTGCGGCAACTGCCTGCGCGGCATGAGCCAAGAACACCTGAATCCGACCATGGTTCGAACCGTCCGCAAGCTGGCCAAAGCCGCGCGGATGCGGTTTGAGCCGGAGCCGGACGTTTGCCCGACAGCATCCTTCTACATGAATGAATTGGAGATGCCGCGCCTAGTGCGGCAGGTCTTCTCTGACCCCGTGGTCGAGCACAAATCGACCGGCATCAAGGGCCGCGGCACCGAAGAGGTCAAGACCAACGACGTCGTGCCGCGCGTCGACATCGGCGAGGTCGGCTATACGATCGAGTTCGGGCGGCCCGGCGTGGGCGTTTACTTCCGCGACATCCAGGAGATGACGCGCGAGTTAGCCAAGATGGGCGCGAAGTTCGAGACGAGGAATCCGATTTCGCACCTGATGACCGACAAGTCGACGGGCGATCTGCGCGAAGACATTCTGAATGAAAAGATCCTGTCGGGCATCGTCGAGATCAAGACCACGATCAACGAAGCCGAAGCCGTCTTGGACGCCGTCCAGCGCGTCAACAAGCGCATCGACACGGTCATGGCCGTGGGCATCTCAACGCGCTGCGACGAAAGCGGCGAAGACAAGGTTCTGGGACCCAGGCTCCGGGAGTGGGGCTACAGTTTCGCGCGAGCTAAGACCAACATGGGCCTGGGCCGCGTGACGAACGTTAAAAAGAAGGAGGAAGCGCATGACGAACACCTTGCATCGGTACGGTGACGCGGAAAGCTTCCACGACGATTACATCCTGTTCTGCATCGCCTCGACCGGCAACAACGACGAGGGCGCGGCGGAGAAGCAGCGGCAGTTCCTGAGGATCTGCGCCAAGCACAACCCCGCCAACATGGGGAACGGCAATCGGGCGACTTTCCAGCCCGACCGGCACCTGAATCCGTTAGCGCACTGGAATCGCGACGTCAGCCCCGACTGGGAAGGCGTAATCAGCGAATCCAAGAAGCCCGGCACGACGGCGGCGGTCTTTAAGACTCGCGAAGACGCCGAAGCGGCCTTGAAGGAAGTGATCGCCGCCGACCTCGGCCTGTCGGTCAATATGAGCACCTCGGTCGAGGGCGCGAAGTCTTGCGCCGAGCATTGCGGCATCAAACGCCACAGCGTGGAGTACTCGCTCGGGTTCAACGACCCGCACGACCATCTGCCGAACTCTCAGGTGGTGAAACTGGCGACGATGTGCGGTCACGGCATGGTGAGCTTCAACATGGCCCGCAAGATGATCGACATGGTCCGCGAAGGGCGCCGGACGCCCGAGCAGGCGGTGACGACCTTGGCTCGCTTTTGCCCTTGCGGCGTCTATAACCCGGCGCGCGCCCAACGCGTGCTCGAAGAAGCCCGCGATCACTCGGGTTAATCCCAGCGTCCTGGCGGCGGAGCAAACTTCTGTTATGCTCAAAGAGCAAACTGAATTGCCCGCCAGGACCCGGCCGACTCGCTGAAGATCCTTTGTTTCGATCCTCCTGTCTCCGACCAGCCTTGCTTGCCTTTCTAGTTTCGATAGGAGAATAGATCGAATGAAGCGACTTTACGTCGGCAACTTGAATTTCAATACGACTGAAGACGGACTCCGTGACGCGTTTGGCGCGTTCGGTTCCGTCTCTTCCGTCCACTTGGTTACGGACCGTGACACGGGACAACCCCGCGGTTTCGGTTTCATCGAGATGGACGACGCTAACGCGGCCCAAGGAGCGATTGACGGCCTGAACGGCACGCAGCTCGATGGCCGCACCCTGACCGTGAACGAGGCGCGTCCGCGTCCTGAACGCGGCAACGACCGCGGCGGCGGTGGCGGTGGCGGCCGTGGTCGCGGCGGCCATGGCGGTCATGGCGGCGGCGGCGGCGGCGACCGCTGGTAGTTCGCAGATAATTTTTTTAGGTAGAGACTCCCGGGCGGGCGACCGTCCGGGAGTTTTGTTTTAGGGCGGTGCCCGCCTATTCCCGCCGCGCCAGCACATAGATCGTGGCCGGCTGCGTCCCTTGCTCGACAACTTCAAACCCTGCCGATCTCACCTGTTCCGTCCACCACTCCGCCCCCCGCGGACCGCCGTGCATCAGCAGCGGCCCGAACGCGAACTGAGCCCACGAATCGTTGGCAA
>CAMPKL010000258.1 GCA_946887065.1 uncultured Bryobacterales bacterium | reverse complement strand
AGGTTGGTGGCTGGTCGTCCAATGGCAGGACACATGGTTTTGGTCCATGGAATAGGGGTTCGAATCCTCTCCGGCCAACCATCCCAATAAATTTTCCCATTGCCCTTCGCGGCTACTCGGTCGCGTCCAGTTCCTGGACAATCTTCTCCACGCTCTCCGCCATTTGGCTGGGATCGTAGAAACGGAACGTCTTGCCCTGGAAGAAGCTGACGGCTTTGCCTACCAGCCCTTTCCACGGCGCCCGGCCATCGGCAAGAAAGAATACGGGCTCAGGCAACTGGCCGATCGATTCCAGCAGTTCCTTCTCCCGATTCTTCCGCACGAAGACGTCCGGTCCCAGGAAGATGTACGCATCGACGGTTTCATCTCCTGGCAGTTCTCGAACGAGCATCTCGTTGAAAAAGGCCAAATCGCTGTCGCGCTCCAACTGATCGATCGAGACGAAACCCGGGTCGAGGTCGTCCAGGTTGGACCGAAGGGCTCGATAATCGAACGAATCCTGCAAGCCGTGGCGGGCGATTACGGCTTGCTCTTCAACGCTATAAGCGACCATCGAAAGGCCGCCGATGCGCGGGTGGCGCGATAGCGCACGCAAGGCCGAAAAGCGCGGCATCAGCTCCCACATGCGAATTTGCGTCCGGCCGCGGGTCGCCGGCACGTCGAGGTTCAAAAACACCTTGATGCGCAGGGGCGCCTTGGGGCCGGCTCCGACGATCGCCCTTTCGGGCCGGAAGAGGCGCAGCCGCGAATCGACCACCTCGCCCGGCTGCGCGCGCAGCGGCAGGTCGCTGTCTTTCTTGCGAAGCTCAGCCTGTATCTCGCGTTCAACATAACAGCTAGGTCCGCTGCTATCGACCAAGATCCACTGCACTTTGTAGCGTCCCGGTCCCACGGCGAACGAGTCGCGCAGTTGGAACTCGTTGCGCCCCGGAGGAATCGGACCCGCCGTGAAGTTTCGTTCGAACAGCGACGGCCTAACGTCAGGAAGATCCAGAGGCGTGATCAACACGCGCAAGGCGAACAGGCGGTTCGGTCCCGCCAGGGGCGCCGACGCCGTGTAGAGACGGAAACCAACGAAGAAGCGCAGTTCAAAATCGAGGCTCGGGCCGAATACATCAACCTTGCAGGCGATCTTTCCCGGCGGATTGTCGTCCCCGCGCAGCGCCGCCGGAGATCCTGTGAAGACAAACGCGAAGAGCAGCGCCAGCCCCGTCAAACGCCTCCGTACGACCCTCAATACCGGCAATGTCAGCAGTTTAGCAGCCGTATGGTTCGTCCGATCTCGCCGTTTTAGCGGGAAATGCATTTGTGCCCGGCAGCCATTCCCCGTTACGATAACTGCGGGGAAACCGGCCCACGTCATGACCAATAGAATCAAAGCCTTCGCGGGAATCGCCTGCTTGTCGCTGCTGCTCGGAGGCGCCTACTCCGCCGAGGCGCCTGTATACAGCGACCAAGCGCGCAGTTTTTGGTCCTTCCAGCCGCGCAAAGTCGTCGATCCTCCCCAATTTGACCAGCAGGCCGATCGTGAATGGGTCCGCACTCCAATCGACGCATTCCTGTTGGATCGCATGAAGCGGGAAGGCTTGAGACCTGCGCCTGAGACCGATCGCGCCACGCTGATTCGCCGCGCGTACTACGACATGCTGGGCTTGCCGCCTACGCCGGAAGAAATAGCCGCCTTCGTGAACGATCAATCGCCCAATGCCTGGGAGAAAGTCGTCGATGGACTGCTCTCCAACAAACACTACGGCGAACGCTGGGGTCAGCACTGGCTCGACGTCGTCCGCTACGCCGAAACCGAAGGCTACGAGTACGATCGTTATCTGCCGGGTCTGTGGCGCTATCGCGACTACGTGATTCAATCGCTAAATGAAGACAAGCCGTTCAATCAGTTCATTCGCGAACAGATCGCCGGCGACGAAATGGTCGAAGGCGAACCGCTCGAACCCTCCAACCAAGAGAAGCTGATCGCCGCGGGTTTCTATCGCCTCGGCGCCGTTCGCCGCAATGCCGGTAATCAAGAAGTCGCCTCTAGCGTGAACGAGGTATTGACCGATCGCACCGATATCGTCGGCGCCGCGTTCCTGGGCCTAACCGTCGGCTGCGCCCGCTGCCACGACCACATGTTCGACCCGATCAAGCAGCGCGACTACTATCAACTGCAGGCCTTCTTGGCGGCGACTGCCGAGCACGACATTCCGCTGACGCCCGAAGCCGGCACGCCCGCCGAATGGCGCGATCAGACCAAAGAGATCAGCGGCAAGTTGAAGCAGATGCGCTCGGAGATCAATCTCGCTTCCCCCGAACAGCGCGCCGCGTTAGAGAAAGAGTACGCCGAGCTGGAAGCTCAGCTTCCCCCGCCGCCCGCGAACATCACCACCATCCGCAACGACTACGAGAAGCGGCCTGCCGTCAACCTGCTCCATCGCGGCGACTACGAAGCAAAAGGCGAGCAAGTGGGGATGCGTCCGCTGGGCGTCCTCTTGCCGGAGGGCGCGGAAGTTCTGCCCGCTGACACCGAGAACCCGCGCATGATCCTCGCCAATTGGTTAGCTGACCCCGACCACCCGCTGACCTCGCGCGTCATGGTCAATCGCATCTGGTCCAATCACTTCGGCACGGGATTCGTGAAGACCGCCAACGACTTCGGGTTCATGGGCGAGAAGCCCAGCCATCCCGAACTATTCGACTGGCTCTCGCAAAAGTTCGTCGACGACGGTTGGCGCATGAAACCGCTGCACCGGATGATTTTGCTCTCCAGCGTCTACCGCCAATCATCCAAGAATGCCGAGTATGCTGCTGCCGGCGCCGAAAAAGACGGCGACAACCGCCTGCTCTGGCACATGCCCATGCGCCGACTCACCGCCGAGGAAATTCGCGACTCCATGCTGGCCATCAGCGGTTCTTTGAACCCCGAAATGGGCGGCCGCAGCATCATGCTCCCGGTAGAGCAATCGCTCGTCGATATGCTCTACGATCCGACTCAGTGGGTGGTCACGCCCGACGTGGAGGAGCAGCACAAGCGCTCCGTCTACCTCATCGCCAAGCGCAATCTCCGCTTGCCGTTCATGGAAGTCTTCGACCAACCGGCATTGCAGGTCACTTGCGCTCGCCGCGAGACTTCCACGCACGCACCGCAGTCGCTGGAACTGCTCAACGGAAGAATCTCGAACGAGCAGGCTGAGAACTTCGCCGCACGTTTGATCAGCGAGGTCGGCAACGACCCGGCGGCGCAAGTGAAGCGAGCGTACCAACTCGCTGCAGGCCGCGAACCGTCTCAAATAGAACTGCAGACGGCCGAAGCGTTCTTAAAAGAACAACCCTTGCGCGAGTTCGCGTTGGCGGTGTTCAACCTAAACGCCTTCCTGTACGTCAACTAGCGGCGTGTTCCTGTCGTATCGGTTTCGATGCGGTAGAGCTTGTCGCCTGATGTCAGGTAGAGAGTGCTAAGTCCTTCTCCGGCGAAGGTCACGTTCGTCACGGTGTCCTCGTTGATCGGGTAGAAGTCCAGTTGCTCTCCGGCCGGGGAAAACACATATACGCCCGCCTCGGTGTCGAGCGTTTCGCTCGTTCCACGCAGCTGATTCAGCCCGGCCGCCACCCACAGATTTCCGGCGGCGTCGATGGTCATTCCGTCTCCGGAGCGCCCTGGGTAAAAATCGTGAAAAACCCGCATGTTGGTCACCGACCCATCCTCTTGCAGGTCGTAAGCACGAATCATACGGGCCTTTCCGGCGTCGGGATGCGCCTCGATCAGGTACAGCGTCGTGTCGTCCGGGGAGATCGCGATGCCATTCGGTTTCTCGATCTCCGGATCCGTCAGGATTTGATGCAGCGATCCGTCCGTGTCGATGCGGTAAACGCCGTGAACGCCCGTCTGATCCGGCTCCGGGTTCGCCCTCGGCCGGTCGGTGAAGTAAAGCCGGCCCTTCGAATCGAACGTCACATCGTTTGGTTGATTGAGCCGCTTCCCCTCGTAGGCGTCCGCCAGGACTTCCATCTCGCCGGTTTCGACGTTGGTGCGGGTAACCCGTGTTCCCTCGCAAGCGACCAACCGCCATTCCGTGTCGAAAACGAGACCGTTCGCGCCGTTCGAGTCCGCATCGAACGTCTCCGTGCGGTTATCCGCCGGGTAATATCGCAAAATTCGGTTTGTGCGCCCCTCCGTGAAGAAAATGGAGCCGTCGCTGTATTCCGTGGGTCCTTCCGTAAAGGCGACGTCCGTCGCCATCACGCTACGGGGCTCGGCGTGAGGCTGCTCCACGACGGCTTCCGGGACTGGCTGGCAGGCCTGCGTCATTAACGCTGCCGCGACAAAACAAAACAGCTTGTGTGATCTGATGGGGCTCATGAGTGCGGACAAGTATAGCGCCGTCGCCGCGGACAATACTTTACCGGATTGTTTGTGGATCTTGGCTTTCATTAACTGTTAAGATTCACCGAGCTATGCATCCTTTAGTCGTCCTGCTGATCTCCGTCGCGCTGATCTTTCTCCTCATCATTAAAGTTCGAATCAACCCGTTCATCGCCCTAGTGACCGCTGCGACGACTGTCGGCGTGTTGTCTCCGGTTGTTGAGTTCGCCGAGGTGATGCCGCTTGTCGCGGGTCACTTCGGCCGGCTCTGCGGCAGCATCGGCATCGTCATCGCCCTCGCGGCCCTGATCGGCCAGTGTTTGATGGAAAGCGGCGCCGCCGACAAGATCGTCCGCGTCTTCGTGCGAGTGCTCGGTGAGAAAAACGCTTCGCTCTCGCTGTTGACGAGCGGCTACGTGCTATCGGTGCCCGTGTTTTTCGATACGGTTTTTTACTTGCTTGTGCCGCTGGCCCGAGCGCTGCGCGTGCGCACCGGCAAGGGGTACGTTCTATTCATCATGTCCGTTGCCGCCGGCGGCGCCGTGACCCACTCGATGGTTCCGCCGACTCCTGGGCCGTTGGGCATGGCCGCCAACTTGGGCGTCGACCTCGGCGTGATGATTCTTGTGGGCGCCATCGTCGCCGTGCCCATGTCGCTGACCGGCTGGGCTTTCGCGCTCTACCGCAATAGCCAACTCGACATTCCCCTCCGTGAGACGCCAGGCATGACTTTGGCCGAGTTAGAAGCTTTGGCGTCCTCGCAAGAAGACAAGCTGCCCAGTTTCTTCGTGTCGATGTTGCCGATCATCCTGCCCGTGCTGTTGATCACCTCCAACACGCTCACCGGCGCCCTTGAGATCACTGGCCCCTTGGCCGACTGGACAGCTTTCCTCGGCAACCCGAATTTCGCCCTGCTGGTTTCTGCCGCCATCTCCGTCGGCATCCTGATGAAGCAGAAAGGTCTCTCGCTCGGCGACCTTACCGACACGGTAGAAACGGCCCTCGCCTCCGGCGGCCTGATTATCCTCATCACCGCGGGCGGCGGCGCCTTCGGCGGCATGTTGGTGGAAGCCCAAGTCGGAGCGACCATCGGCGACATGGCGTCCAGCATGGGCATGCCGATCTTGATCCTGTCCTTCTTGCTGGCCGCTGTGCTCAAGGTGGCGCAGGGCTCCGGCACGGTATCGATGATTACCTCCAGCGCCATCGTGGCTCCCATCGTGGCCGGCGGCGTGCCCTTCCACCCCGTGTATGTCGCCTGCATTATCGGCGCCGGCTCACTGGTTGGCTCCTGGATGAACGATTCCGGTTTCTGGGTCTACGCCAAGATGTCGGGCCTGACCGAAGTGGAAGCGCTCAAGACCTGGACGCCACTGTTGGCGATCCTCGGCCTCACTGGCGCAATCGTCACGATGATCATGGCTGCCGTGCTGCCGCTGGTCTAGGCGAAGCGGGCGTTATGCCCGCGCTCGGGTCCGCAATAACTCTGGAACCACTCCTTCACGTCGTCGAGCGAGGCCGCGTCTAGCTCTTCCATCGAACCGATCACCGTGTGCTGGTAGGGAT
>CAMPKL010000257.1 GCA_946887065.1 uncultured Bryobacterales bacterium | reverse complement strand
AGCGCAAACCTCGGAGATCGACGGCGACGTTCTCTGGAGGCTGGATATTTTCAACGATATCGGGGTTTTCCCGCACAACATGGCGGCCACGTCGCCCCTAATCATCGGCGATTTGATGTTCGTCAATACGTCCAATGGCGTCGACGAGAGCCACGTGAACATTCCCTCGCCTCGCTCGCCGAGCTTCTTGGCCGTGAACCGTAAGACCGGTGAGATTCTCTGGGAAGACAACTCCCCGGGCGACAAGATCCTGCACGGACAGTGGTCGTCGCCCGCCTACGGCGTAATTGACGGCGTCGAACAAGTGCTTTTTGCTGGAGGAGACGGTTGGCTGCGGGGTTTCGAACCGCAGACGGGCAAAATCCTTTGGGAGTTCGACGCCAACCCGAAGGAATCGGAGTACCGGCAGGGCCGCGGCGATCGCAACGAGATCATCGCCACGCCGGTCATCTTTGACAACAAGATCTATGTGGCGGTGGGACAGGATCCCGAACATGGAGAGGGCGTCGGCCATCTTTATGCCATCGACGGCTCCAAGCGCGGCGATATCACCAAAACCGGCTTGGTTTGGCATCATCCTTTCCGCCGCACCATCTCGACTGTCGCCATCTCCGACGGCGTCCTCTATGCCGCGAACTTCTCCGGTTTCCTTCACGCGCTGGACCTGACGACCGGCAAGCTGCTATGGGAACACGATCTGCTGGCCGCCGTATGGGGCTCCCCGTACGTGGTCGACGGGAAGGTTCTTATCGGCGACGAGGACGGAGACATTGCCGTGCTGCAGGCAGGCAAGACCCACGAACTCCTCTCGGAGGTCAACATGGGCAACTCGGTGTACTCCACGCCCGTGGTCGCCAACGGGGTGCTGTACATCATGACTCGTTCGCGGCTTTACGCGATCGCCCAGAAGTAGGTCGCCCGGACTCGGCATCAGAGTTTCATCAGAATTGGATAAAGCCGTAAAACATGCCTGTTGCCGTTGACTCCCAACTCCAAACGAAGGTGGCCGCCGCCCGGGAACGCCTGGATGCGCACGTCCGCGAGATCGTCCAGTGGCACTTTAATCCCGAGACCGGCTGCGAGTTCTGGCTCAACAGAGCGAAGAGCCTTGATTTCGACCCGCGCAAAGAGGTCAACGGTTTTGACGACCTTAAGAAGTTCGGCTTCTTTGAAGACGAGTGGCTGCGCGGCGGACCAGTGCGCCGCTGGGTGCCTAAAGGCCTTGCCGACAGGCCTGTCTATGTCTTTGAAACGGGCGGGACCACCGGCGTTCCCAAGAGCCGGATTAACGTCGACGACTTTCGGATCGACTATTCAGAGTTCTCGAAGACTCTGCCCGACCAGTATTTTCCGAAAGGCTCGGACTGGCTCATGCTCGGGCCGAGCGGCCCGCGGCGTTTGCGCCTGGCGGTGGAACATTTGGCCCAAGTTCGCGGCGGCATCAGCTTTTGCATTGATCTCGACCCCCGTTGGGTGGTCAAGCTGCTGAAACGCGGCGAGATGGACGAAGTCGAACGATACAAGAAACATTGCATCGATCAGGCCATCACGATACTGGGCGCCCACGAAGGCATCAAGTGCATCTTCACCACCCCGAAGCTGCTTGAGGCCCTCTGCGATCGTGTTTCGCTCAAGAAGTACGGCATCACCGGCGTCTTCTGCGGCGGTACCGAGATGACCCCGCAATTCAACCGCTTCGCTCACGAAGAGCTGCTTGAAGGCGCCTACTTCGCGGCGACTTACGGCAATACGCTGATGGGTTTGGCCTGCCACAAACCATTCGACCCGGCAGACGACTACGCCATCATCTACTTCCCTCCGCAACCGCGCGCCGCGACGCAAGTCGTCAATCCCGACAGCATGGAGGAGGAAGTGGGCTACGGCGAGACAGGCCGTGTCTTGCTGACAACCTTGACCAAGGAATTCTTTATGCCGCGGTTTCCGGAACGCGACATGTGCGAGCGAGAAGCGCCGTGCGACGCTTACCCTTGGGAAGGAGTTCGAAACGTGCGCCCGTTCCAGACTGCAAAGAGCGGCCAAGTGACCGTCGGCGTCTATTGATAGGCGCCGTCGCCGGTCGAATCGAAACGATCAGCGCATGACCACCTTCGACTTTCAGCCTCGCACGCGCGTCGTTTTCGGCACGGGTTCGATTCAGCGTCTGGGCGAGCTAGCGGCGAGCCTCGGCGGGTCCCGCGTCTTGCTTGTCTCTGATCCGGGAATCGTCGCCGCCGGCCATCCGCAGACAGCGATTCGCTTGCTGACGGCAGCGGGCATCGAATGTTTCCTCTTCGACAACGTCGCGGAGAATCCCACTACGGATCATGTCAACGCCGGTTTGGAGTTCGTGCAGGGCCGCGGCGTGGATCTGATCATCGGACTGGGCGGCGGCAGCTCGCTGGACTGCGCCCGCGGCATCAACTTTCTGTTGACCAACGGCGGTCAGATGGCTGACTACTGGGGCGTCGGCAAAGCGTCGAAGCCGATGCTTCCGTTCATCTCGATACCGACGACCGCCGGCACGGGCAGCGAGGCGCAGTCCTATGCGCTCATCGCCGATCCGCAAACTCATCGGAAAATGGCCTGCGGCGATCCCAAGGCGGCCGCGGCGATAGCCCTTCTCGACCCGGAGTTGACGCTGACGCAGCCGGTCCAAGTCACCGCGGCGACGGGCATGGATGCGATCGTCCACGCCCTCGAGACGCTTGTTGCAACCAAGCGAAACCCGATCTCTGAAGTCTTTTCGCAACGCGCCTGGCAGTTGTTATCCCGCAACTACCCGCTTGTCCTCAGTGAACCCGACGATTTGGAGGCGAGAGCGGGAATGTTGCTCGGCGCCCACTTCGCCGGCGCCGCGATCGAGAATTCCATGTTGGGCGCCGCCCACGCCTGCGCCAATCCGCTGACTGCGCGGTTTGACGTGACGCATGGCGCCGCTGTCGGACTCATGCTGCCCGCGGTCATTCGTTTCAATGCCTTGGAACAGGCGTCACTCTATGAAACCGTGGGCGGGGCCGAGCACGTCACACGGCAAGTTGAAGACTTGCTGGGACAGGCCACGCTTCCGGCGCGTCTTTCCGAGTATGGGATCGCGGAAAACGACGTCCCGCAGTTGGCCGCGGATGCCGCCAAGCAGTGGACAGCTCAGTTCAACCCGCGTCCGGTCGAACTGAACGATTTCGTCGGGCTCTACCAGAGCGTTCTGTAATGTGAATGAAGATGCCGATCCACAGACGGAGTGCTCGCCGCTTACTCGCCGCGGTCTGGCTGTTGGCCATGGCTGCCTTGCCCGTCGCAGCGGACTGGCCGATGTTCCTCGGGAACGCCCAGCGCAACTCAGTCGTCGCGGGCAGTTTTCCGCCGCCGCTTGAGGTGGAGTGGACCTATGACGCGCCCGATGGGATTGACTCTACGGCGATCATCGTTGGCGGGACGGTCTATTTCGGTGAGATGAACGGCAAGTTCCACGCCGTGGATCTGGCCACAGGTAAGGGAAAGTGGGTCTATCAAGCCGGCCTCGGCGTCCCCGCCTCCGGCTGCGTGATGGACGGCGCCGTTTTCTTCGGCGACGAGGAAGGCGCCTTTCACGCAGTCGATATCGTGACCGGCGCACAGCGCTGGAAGCACCAGACCGGCGCTGAAATCCTCTCTTCGCCCAACTGCATGCCCGGCGCGGTCCTCGTCGGATCCTACGACTCCAGTCTCTACAGCTTCAACCCCAAAACCGGCCAGCCCAATTGGAGCTACCGCACCGAAGACCGCGTCCATTGCAGCCCGGCAGTACAGGACGGCAAGACTTTCGTGACGGGCTGCGACGGCATTCTGCGCGTCATCGACGTGAAGACGGGCAAAGAGGAATCCCAAGTCGGCACCGACGATTACATCGCTTCCACGCCCGCCCTGGTTGGCGACCGCATCTACATAGGAACCATGGGCGGCCAAGTGTTGGCCATCGATTGGAAAAAGGGCGAAATCGTGTGGTCCTATCGTTACTCGGACGTCAACAACCAATTCATGTCCTCTCCCGTCGTGGCGGACGGCAAGGTGATTCTCGGCGGCCGCGACCGCCGCGTCCATGCAATCGACGAGCAAACCGGCAAACGCGTCTGGGAGTTCATGACGCGTTCCCGCATCGACTCGTCCCCGGTCGTCGCCGGCCAAACGGTTTGGATCGGTTCCGGCGACGGCAATCTTTACGCTCTCGACCTCAAAACCGGGCAAGAGCAGTGGAAATTCACCCTCGGCGGCCCGGTCGTCGCTCAGGCGGCGATCTCCGGCGACCGGCTGATCATCGGTTCGCGGGACGGCGTTCTCTATAGCTTGAAAAAGCCCTAACTCGCTCACAGCAAAATACCTATTGCCTCACCACGACATTGTGGTGTACTATCTCCCTCAGGGAGCATTGTGCTCGCTATGCAGTCGAAACTCACATTTTTCAAGTCTTATTCGAAGCTCGGCTGGTGGGCCGCCAGGTTGCCGAAAGGCGAAAACTGGGCTGGCCAGGAAGTCGAGTTGATGGGCTTTGGCGTCACACAGACCCAAGCCGAGCGTGATCTCGCGGAGAAAGAGCGGGCGCAAATGAGCGCCGAAGCGGAACTCGCCGCCTAACAGCGGACCTCTCGCCACCCCTCCACTCAAGCCTTATTCCCGACGCCTCCTAACCAGTCCAGGAACTCTCGCCTTAGGCGCGAAAGACTGCGCGGAGTTAGTTGGTTCAGGAAAGGCTCGGATTACGCTCGATCGGACTGCCGCTCATTTCCCCTTATGTGGGGGCGATGCGGGGGTGCGTCTTCGCTAGGGCCGTAGGTCCTTCACCAGCCCGGAGTCGAGAAAAAATTCCCGCACCGGAACCGCTTCCGGCCCCTCCACTGTCACCGTTAGCGACAAGTCTTGCGGCGGACCCAGCAGCCGGATATCGACGCGGTCCAACTCGTCGTAGAAACGCACGTAGGAAATGGCTTGCACGTTGATGACGCGATTGCGGATTCGGATAAACGGCGAGTTCATGACGTGGAGAGTCTCTCAAGTCTAGCTGAGGTCACAGGCCCTATAATCGGCCTTCCCCATGAACGTCGCAAACCATCTAGATCTCGATTGGATACGCTCCCAGTTCCCCGCGCTATCGCTTGAGATCTCCGGCCGTCCGGCCGTCTTCCTCGACGCACCCGGCGGCACGCAAGTCCCCCAACAAGTCGTGTCCAGCGTTTCCGATGCGCTGGTGAACGCCAATGCCAATACGCACGGCGCGTTTCTCACGAGCCAACGCGCTGACCGGGTCATCGCCGCGGCCCACCAGGCGGCGGGCGATTTCCTCGGCTGCGATGCAGATGAAGTCGTGTTCGGTCCCAACATGACCAGTTTGACGTTCTCGCTCAGCCGAGCTATCGGGCGGGAGCTGAAGCCAGGCGATGAGATCGTGCTCACCTATCTCGATCACGATGCGAACTTCGCCCCCTGGAAGGCGCTGGAAGAGACCGGCGCCGTCATCCGCGTTGCCGATTTTCGGCGCGAGGACTGTACTCTCGACCATGATCAAATGCTTGGCCTGATCAACAGCAAAACGAAAATTGTCGCCGTGGGCTACGCATCGAACTCCGTCGGCTCCATCAACGACGTCGCCCAAATCGCGGCCGCCGCCAAAGCCGCCGGGGCCTGGAGCTTCATCGACGCCGTACACTACGCACCGCACGGTCCGATTGATGTGCGCGCAATCGCTTGCGACTTCCTGGTTTGCTCGGCGTACAAATTTTTTGGACCGCACCAGGGCATTCTCTATGGACGCCGCGAGTTGCTGCAGAGCTTGCGGCCCTACAAGGTGCGTCCGGCCAGCGACGAGACTCCCTGGCGTTGGGAGACGGGTACGCAGAATCACGAGGCCATGGCCGGCGTGACGGCGGCCGTCGACTATCTGGCAGGTCTCGGCGAACGCCTGGGTGAGACCGGCTCCCGCCGCGGGCAACTACAAACGGCGATGCGGGCGACCAGCGGCTACGAGCGG
>CAMPKL010000256.1 GCA_946887065.1 uncultured Bryobacterales bacterium | reverse complement strand
TGGCCTGAATCTTGTCGTTGCGCAGGAACTCGTAGACCGTGCCGTGGAACTCGTTGGTTCCCGACTTGGTGGTCACGATGACCTGCGAGGAGGCCTTGCCGTATTCGGCGGAGTAAACGCCGGTCTGAACCTTGAACTCCTGGATCGCGTCGACCGAGGGCCGAATGATAAAGGTGTTGAAGTTCGGGTCGGTGTTCTCCATACCGTCCAGCGAATAGCGGTTGAACTGCTGGCGCTGGCCGGCGATCGAGATCGATTGGTTGGCGCGTTCTCCGCCTTGACGGCTGTTGGCCTGACCGCCCGAATCCATTTCAGCCGAGACGTTCGGGCTGATCTTCACCAAGTTCAGATAGTTGCGGCCGTTGATCGGCAGCTCAACGATGCGTTCGTTGTCGATGACCGTACCGACCGCGGTGTTTGACGTTACGAGCATCTGTGCCCCTGCGTTGACCTCGACAACCTCAGTCACCACGCCGATCTCCAGCGTGAAGTTGACTTGGGCGACGTCACCGATCTGCAAAACGCGACCGTTGGTACGCGTGGTGCGGAAGCCGTCCAGCTCGGCAGTGAGCGTGTAAACACCCGGATTGACGAACGGCACGTTGTAGTTGCCGCTCTCGTTGGTTTCAGCCGTACGGGCGACGCCTGTGGCCTCATTCGTAATCGTTACTTTTGCTCCGGCGATAACTGCACCGGATGCGTCACTGACTGTACCCGTGAACTCGCCAAAGTTCTGGGCGTATGCCGGCATCACAGCCAGCAACACAGTCGCGACTAAAGTGAACCATGCACTTTTTATCACTCTTTATCTCCTACCTCGCTAACCTCTGACGAGGGTGAACTCTGCCCCAGGGAACCCTTCCCATGCTGAGAATCCACCCCGCCCCTTTAACCAACCCTGCGGCCCCTTGATCCGGGGCTGCTAACCCCGATCTCATTCCACATGGCTGGCGAACCTCGTTGTCCGATTCTTCGGATGTGCTGAAGGCACGCGCCTTCACAGCGTGAGTATAGGGTGAGGCGAAGACGCCGGATAGTGATCCATTGCTGACGGAAAACAGTCCCGCTAAAGACCGTTCAAGCTTTTGTAAATAAGAAACTTAGGAGACAAACAGAACAGCCAGGTCAAAGACTTCCTTGGCTAATTTACATCCGTGAAGGGCCTCACCTGCCATTCGAGGCGAAAGCCGAAATCTCGGCGTCGAGGCAGGCCCTCAAACATCAGGCGTTCCAGCCGTTACCGGCTCCGGCCGCGGAACTCTTCAGACCAGTTCTCGACTAGGCGCAGCGTAGCGGTTGTGGTTCCACGCTCCGCCGACGCTCCAGCAGGCGCCACGGTAACGAACCGTCTTCCGTCGTCAGAGGGAGCGTATCCAGCGGACTTCAAATCAGGAGATTCAAACAGCCGCTGGGGCCGTCCTAATTTCAGCCCCTGCCCGGTGACCGATACAGGCACGGACACCAGAGTGGTTCCCTCGACGTAGTAAAGTTCTGTTCCATCGCTCCGCCATCTTGCCCGCCTGCCGCCATTTATCGACGCCTTTTGAACGTCCGTCGCTTCCGGAAACCGGGCAACGTACACCTCGTCGCGCCCCGTCTCGTTGGACACGTAACACACGTAGCGGCCGACCGAGGGAAACAATTTCGGGGAATATTCGTTCGCACTGGAAGCCAGAAACGTTTGCGGCTCCGAAGGAACGCCATTGTCGAGTTCCAGATACCGAATATCGCTGCGCGGTCCGCCGCTGTAGTCGGAATAGACCAAGTAGCGTCCATCCAGGGACCACTCTGGGTTCGCGATGCGCCCGGCGGCCCTAATGACCAAGGCCGCCTCTGCATCCCCGCTTACGGGCTTGGTCAGGATGCCTCCACCCTCGCCCAATCCCCCCTGCCTGGAAAAAGCGACATAAGTCCCATCCGGCGACCATGCGGCGCCGTCATCGATCCCCGGATCAGACGTCAGTTGGACCATCTTCCCGTCTTCCGTTCCCACAACCCATATGTCGGAACTACCGGCTTCCCGCGACGTGACCGCGATGCGCCGGCTCGTTCGAGAGAGAGCCGGCAGCCGCAGGCCAAGATGCGGAAGCCCGATCGTTTCGAGCAGGTCTCCCTGGCGGCTGCGCCAGACCATCTGCACCGGCGCATTGGGACGCTCCAAATAAACCAACGTGCCGTCCCTAGATACGCTCGGCATAACCCCTCTTTCGTTAACCGCGAACGGGGGGCCTGTCGGGGCCAGCGTCGCCAGCGAAAACGGTAAGGCCAGCAGCCCGCTGTCATCGCGATTGGCTGGCCCGTACAAGAGGTGACCGTCCGGCGAGTAGACAGGGGCGGATCCGGGACCCAGTATCCGCCGTTCCTCTGTTTTCAAATCCAGGACTGCCACGGTCTGGTCGAAGGGGCTAACCGCCGCCGTGTAGACGAGCGCCTGGCCGCTGTCCGTCGGCAAGAAGTAGGGGTCGGAGAAATTTGTCCGCGCCGACTCGCCCCGCTCGAATAACAGCTTGGGATCACCGCCTTTCGCGGCAACTTCGTACAGCAGCGCTCCCGACGAGAACACGATTCGCTGGCCATCGGGACTCCACGAACCTCCCCCGAAGGGAACATCGGCGCCCGGCAGTTCGCACAGAGTCGCCGCCTCCATGCCAGCCAAGGAAACCGCCATCAGGGCTCGATCAGTGGCAAACCCTATCGACTGACTGTCCGGCGCCCAAAATCCGCCTATTGCGCCCGCCGTTCCCGGCAACTCACGGGCCTCCTCCTCGGCGAGCGAACGCAGCACTAATCGCCGGCGGCCGTCCGTTTCGACGGAGTAGACTACATGCCGGCCATCAGGAGAAATCACTCCTCCGGCGCCGTCGACGATTGCGCCAGGCGAAAACCCAAAGCGCCGCACGAGCCGCTGTGGCGCCTCAGCCGTCAGATACTGATAGGCGGTCGCCAGTAAAGCGACTCCAAGTACGCAAGCCGCCAGCCATGCGATCACCGCTTGCCGGCCTGCTCTTGGGGACGCCGGATTCAAAACGGTTTGGCCGTTCGTGTCTAGGCGTTTTGCAGGTCGCGCGCTCTGCGGCGAATCCGTTTCGACAGGACGCCCGGCATGGCCCTCCTCGATCCGGGCCGGAACTTCGATCCATTCGATCGGATACGAAAATCTATACCCGGTCCGCGGAAGAGTCTCGATATACCGGGGGTTGCGCGGATCGTCCAGGATCACCCGGCGCAGCTTCTTGATCGCCGCATTGAGCGAGGCGTTGAATTCAACGTACGTATCGTGCGGCCACAACGCCTGTTGGAGTTCTTGGCGGCTGACAACCTCGCCATGCCGACGCAACAGATAGCTCAGGAGGCTAAACGGTTGGGGCTGAATCTTGAGTTTGGCGCCGCCCTTGCGCAACTCCCCAGACGACAAGTCAGCTTCATACGGACCGAAGCGAACCTTGTTGGGCGGGCGGCGAACTGCTCGAACGGCGGAATCGAATTCCAGGGGCGCCCTGGCTCCAGACGCGGTACTAGTGCCTTCCACAGAAATGTTGATCCCGCCTCAGCCTGGCCAGAAGTTCTGCGCTCTCTAGCGCAATTCTAGCACCGCCTGCCGGCGGAGGTTGTGCGACATCGCACCCTAACGGGAGGTCCAAAGCTCTCGAATTCGAATGTTGCGGAACTTCACCAGTGACCCGTGCCCCAGAAATCCAATGCGTCCATTTTTTCGCTTTATGCCCGGATGCTTCGCGACTACTTCCCGGTCTGTTACCTCGCTAAGATCCGCATTTGTTATTACTTGCCCGTTCAGGGTGACCGTGATCCGATCGCCTTCCGCCCTGATCTCCTGCTCATTCCATTCCCCCGCCGGTTTCAGCGCATCGGCATCCGCCGCATGAACGTTGTAGACGGAACCATGCCGCTGCCAGGGTTCCAATCGCCCGGCGTAACGGGAATGGACATGGTCTAAGATCTGGATTTCCATGCCCGTGTAAGCGATGTCCCCTTCCAGCGGCGCACGGATTCCCACCCCGCTGTTGCCGCCCGGTTCCGTCAAAAATTCGAACCGCAAAACGAAGTCGGCGTACTCTCCGATCGTCAGCAAATTGCCGCCGCCGTCCGGCGGGCAGACGATTTGGCCGTCCTCCACCACGTATCCCCTGCCGGAATTGCTCGTGTGGACGAGCAACCAACCTTCTAGATTCTTCCCATTGAAGAGCGGCGTGAATCCCGGCTCTTGGCCGACCAGAAGACAACTGCCGAGAAGGAGTAGGACCAATGCGCGCATTAACGCGAATCTTATCAGAGGTTTGGTCGCCCGAGGGAATCGCTGCAAGTAACGATTCGCTCGCCCTCTCCGTCCACGAAGTGAATTCTTATGCTGACCACAAATGATCTTAAAGCCCTGGCGAGGCCGCTGGGCGGTCCGGCAGTTTCGATTTTGCTGCCCACCGAACTGGCTGGACCGCAGACCCGGCAGTCGTCCATTCGATTCCAGAACCTACTCAACAAAGCCCGAAGTTTAGTGAATGGTTCCGACGCCGTCGCTGAGAGAATGTCTGAGCGATGCGACGCTCTAATCGACAATTACGATTACTGGCAACACCGCACTCCAGGCCTGGCCGTCTTCTGTAGTGAGCAGGATTGTCAGCTCATTGATCTCCCTTACGAGCCTCGGGAAGTCGTGGCTCTGGGAAACCGCTATCACCTCAAGCCGCTCCTCCCGATGACGTCGCGCAGCGGCCCGTTCTACGTGCTCGCCCTCAGTGGGAACCTATGCCGGCTGTACGAGGCGAGAAACGGTGATTGGAAGGAAGTTGACGTCGAGGGACTGCCGGATTCTCTGGCCGACGCACTCGATCTCGACGAACCGCAACCAGCGCTTCAATTCCACACAGGCGCGCCACGCGCAAAGAGCGGCCGGGCTGCGGTTTTTCATGGACAGGGCGTCGACGAGAACGCCGGGACACAATTCCTACAATACGCCCGTGCGTGTCAGACAGCCGTCAGCCGCCATCTCCGAGGGCATGATCTCCCTCTTATCCTCGCCACAGCGGACGAACATGTGCCGATCTACAGGCAAGTCAACAGTTATCCCGGCCTGGTAGAAGAGACATGGATCGCCGGCAATCCCGACCATACACCGGTGGATGAGTTGCATCGCCGCGGACGCGCCATCGTCGAGTTCCTAGTAGAAAACGATGAACAAGACCAACTAGAACGGTTAAAAGAACGGATAGGCTCAGAGAAAGGATCCGCAGACCTAGCCGAGATTTTCCGCGCCTCCATCCAGGGCCGTATCGAAACCGCCTTTGTCGCCTCCGACCAGGAGCGCCCCGGCGCCGTGGATCAGACCAGCGGACAGGTGGAACTCACATCCGACGGTCCGGACTTGCTCAACGAGTTGGTTGCCCAAACGCTGCTGCAAGGCGGTGATGCGTTTTCCGTTCCCGCTGAGAAGCTGCCTACCGACAGCGGGGTCGCGGCGATTTATCGCTATTGAGCGCCGACCAGCGCATGCCTCGGGGTAACCGTGGCTTCATGACACTCGCCTGAGGCAAAAGGTAGACTGTTGAGGCTGCCTATTCCAGGAGGAACTTTTCCCACAATGACTATCTCACGATGCCGCACGGCCGCCCGCCGTTCGATGCTGTTCATCTGGTTTGTCGCCCTCGCCGCCGGCGCCGCTTTCTCCCAAGAGCGCCCGGAACCCAAGACTCCTGTTCCCCCGCCGCCCTTTGCTCCCAGCGACACTTTCAATATCTGGCCCGGCGCGGCGCCGGACGAGACCGGCGATCGCGGCCCCGAGTACATGCTCGTCGAGCGCCGCCGCCCCTTCTATCAAATCGCCGACGTCAGCGTGCCCACTCTGGCTGTCTACCTTCCTGAAAAGTCCAAGGCCACCGGCGCCGCGATCCTCGTGATTCCCGGCGGCGGACTCGTCCGCCTCGCGATTGAGCACGAGGGTTATGAGGTCGCCAAGTGGCTCAGCGACAACGGCATCGCCGCGTTTGTCCTG
>CAMPKL010000255.1 GCA_946887065.1 uncultured Bryobacterales bacterium | reverse complement strand
CCCTTCGACGGCGCTGGCCACAAGGTAAGAGATCGCGCGGGTCTGTTCTTTGGATAGCTCGTGTCCACCGTGAAGGCGCACGACGATGGACGCCTTGGCGGCCTCGTCCTGCCCAAGGAAAACCGAGCGCTCCGGCAGGGTGAGGTGGGCGCGCGCTTGAGCGACTTCCGCCAGCGATGACATGGTTCGTTCGAGCTCGCCCTCGAGGGCTCGCTGGAAGTTTATGCGCTCGGCAAACTCGGTCGCGCCGAAATTGGCTTCGTCGAAGATCTCGAAACCGAGGCGTCCGCTCTCGGGTAAGCCCTCCGTAGCAAGTTGCAGCCGCACGCGGTCGAGTTCTTTCTGCGAAACCAGGATCGTTGTGCCGTTCGTCTCCAGCCGGTAAGGCACCTCCATCGTCTCAAGCCGGGCGACGATTCTGCCTGCCTCCTGAGCGTTAAGGCCGGAATAGAGAGACCGATAGTCACGAACGTTCGAACGCCAAACGAAGACCCCGATTAAGCTCAGGACCAGGGTCGCGACAACGAGCAATGTGATCCGGCCGCGCTGGTTCAAGGACGCCCAGAACGCGCCGATCTGCTCCAGCAGCCGGCGCAGTGTTGTGAAAAATTCTTCCACCGATGACTATCCGACTCTGATCAAACCTGCATCCGCATGACTTCTTGATAGGCTTCGACGGCCTTGTTTCTGATGGCCATCGTCAGCTCGAAAGCCAAGGCCGCCTGTTCCCCCGCCAATACGACTCGATGCAGTTCCACCGGCTCTCCGGCGATGAGTTGACGCGACTGCTGCTCGGCTTCGGACTGCAAGCTCTGGAGTTTGGCCATGCCCTCTTTGACGAGTTCGCCGAATCCGCCGCCCCCGCCTCCCGTCTTGGCGCGTTCGGTTAAGTCGGGTAAAGTGAGCTGGCTGAAGCGAATCGGATCCACTGCGCTTCTCCTAGCGGGCCACGTCGATGGTCGCGTTGATCATCTGACGGACCGCGTCGATCACCGCGAGGTTCGCCTGGTAGGAGCGAACCGAAGCAGTGAGGTCGACCATGTCTTCGATGGGATTGAAACCCGGATACGCGACATAGCCGGCTTCGTCGGCGTCGGGGTGGTCGGGCTCAAAGCGCATCTCGGGCTCGGCCGTTTCAAACTCCAGGCGGGCGACGCGTACGCCCTCTAGAGCGCCGCCATCGATGCGCGAACGCGCTTGCCCGAGTACGGCGCCGAAAGCCTGTCTGGCCGGCGCGGATTCAAACACGACTCTTCGCCGCCGGTAGGGCCCGCCTTGAGGCGTTCGAGTCGTCTCCGAGTTGGCGATGTTTTCGGTCAGCGCTTCCACTCGCGCTCTTTGCGCCGATAGCCCGGAAGCTCCGACTCCCAATGCGTCATATAAGCCCATGTCTATCTCCCTTCATGAATCGCGTCGCGTACCGCTTTGATGCCGCCCTTGAGCATGAGCAGCGCGTGAGAAAAACGTACGCCCGTCTCGGACAGCTGCTGCAGTTCCCGCTCCAGGACCACATCGTTCCCGTCATTTTTGACCGGTAGCGTCCCGAGTTCTCGAACTGGCGCTTGCTCCGCCCCGGAAATGCCTGCCGGGTTATCTAGAGCGGCGCGCAACTGAGCACCGAACTCAACCTGCCGTGTGCGGTAGCCGGGAGTATCGGCGTTCGCGATATTGGTCGCCGTCACCCTCTGGGACTGCGAGAGCAGGTCGAGATAGCGCGTGACGAGATTAGTCTGAGGTCCCAGCATGGCGGCTCCTTATGCGGCGGCTTCCTGCAATGTCTTCCAGCGCGCCAGGAATGTCGTGCGCTTGAGCCGCAGCAGGTCCGCGGCTCGTTTCTTGTTGCCGTCGGCCAGGGCCAAGGCCTGATTTAATAGGTCGCGTTCAAAGGCGCCGATGACTGCGTCGTAGTCCAATCCGCATGCTGGCACCTGCAAAGAAGGAATGTCGCGGGCGAGCTCCGGATGGGGGCCTTGCGGCAGTAAAAAATCGGCCTCGGTCAATACCAGCCGGTCCGCGCTCAAGGCGACTGCCTTTTCCAATGCGTTTTGCAGTTGCCGTACGTTTCCCGGCCAGTCGTGACGGCATAGACGGGAAACCGCGGCTTCGCTGAGGCGCTTCTCGGCTAGGCCCTCTCGGGCGCAACTCCGCCTCAACAGGAAATCGGCGATTTCCGGAACGTCATCGATGCGCTCGGCTAGGTCGGGCATGCGGATAGGCACGACGTTGAGCCGGTAGTACAGATCCTCTCGGAACTGACTCCGTTCGACCATGCGTCCCAGATCGCGGTTCGTCGCGGCTATGATTCGCACGTCTACGCGCACCGTCTCGCAGCTTCCGACGCGCTGAAATTCGCCCTCTTGCAGCGCACGCAAGAGCTTGGCTTGCATCTCGGCCGGCAGTTCGCCGACTTCGTCCAGAAAGAGCGTGCCGCCGTCGGCCTGCTCAAATCGTCCTGCTCGCGCGGAGACGGCGCCGCTAAAAGCTCCTTTGACGTGTCCGAAGAATTCGGCCTCGACCAGATCAGCCGGTATGGCCCCGCAGTTCACCGCAACCAGCTCCCGTTGATGGCGGGCGGACGCTTGGTGAATCGCGCGGGCCGCGAGTTCCTTGCCGGTTCCCGTGCGGCCGGTGATCAGAATGGTGCAGTGGCGCGGAGCAACCAGGCGCAAGACTTCGATCGCCTCACGCAATAGCCGGCTCGATCCAACCAGCGCTTGGAACGGATCGCGGGAAGTTTGGGTCGCGGCGGACAAGGTTCTCAACACGAGGTCGTGAGAGAACCATCGGCCTAGCTTGCGGTCCTTTACATGTGCCGATTCACAGGCAGGTCTATGCCGTCGGACATAGCGCTAGGCCGACGGCAAGCGATAGCCGCTAGGCGCCGCTGTGGGCGGCGGCGGAGGGGCTGGTGCGCCGTACTATCTTCTCGACCGCGGAGCGGCCTTTCTCGAACGCTTCTGCATAAAACTGGCGTTTTTCTTTGCGTGTCAAGTGACGCCCAATGCGGAAGTAGCGCTCCAGGCCTTTGCCCACCACGTAGGTTCCGGCGAAGGACACCAATCCCTTGGAGATCAAACCGCCGCCGGCCGGAATCTTGCCGGCTAGTTCGCGGGCAATGGCACGCCAACCGAATGCCGCTGCGACGATCGAGCCGATCTGGCCTTTCTGATCGGAGTAGCCGATGTCTCCGTCGCTGGCGGCCGCGATCAGGAACGCCATGCGCACCTGATTCATCGTGATAAACGCCGTGTCCGAAGCGAATTCGCCGGCGGCCCAGGGAATCATAGCCACCGTCGGAATTATGTTAGGCACCGCTGTGGCCACGGTGAAAATTGAATTTTCTTTGGAAACTTTCCAGATAATCCGATCAATCACGGCTTCACGCAGACCGGGGAAGACCCGTGCGAAGGGGACCCCGTAGTCATCGCGGTCTTCCAACAAAGCTTCGATGCTTCCCTTGCGGTCCATCGGATCGAAGCGAAAGAAGTTCGGCGGATGCGGCACACCCGATTCGGCGAAGCCCACGTCGCAGCGGGCGAAGTCGGCCTCGCTTGCAACACGAACGATGTGCTTTCCGGCCCTGCGCATCTGTGCCTCGGATGAGTCACGAGGGATCAAGCAGCGGAAAATCTCTCCGGCTACCGCTTCGTCCGCCGCCAAAACCCCAAAGGTTACGGGCCGGTCCGCTAGAGCGCGTACCTCGTTCGGATTCAAATTGCGTAACGCGGTTGCAATCTGGCGGATCACTGGTAAAGCCACATGTTGATTCTAACGGTTGCAAGGACTTGCGGCCATACGGTGAACGCCTGGCGCCGGTCCGTAACTCAGGTACGTCGCCGCGCATCGTACCATGGGTAAGAGAGCAGCTTACCGCCGCGCTAGGGCGGGACCTGCCTAGAGAGCCGACATTGCAGTCGGCCGGGTGGACCAATAATTACTGGGCCGTCCGAGGCGTCAGCGCTTCGGCCGGAATTTCGAGGTGCAACTTGCCTAACCAGAACCTGCAGGACGCTTTTCTCAATTCCGCTAGGAAAGAGCGCGTTCCCGTGACGATCTACCTGACCAGCGGGGTCAAGCTCTCGGGTCGCGTCCGGGGTTTTGACAAGTATTGCGTCGTTTTTGAGACCAATCATCAGGAGCAGCTAATTTTCAAACACGCCATCTCGACCGTCGTCATGGGGCGTCGCCCCGGCGCGGCCCGGCCTGACGGGGATGGAGAAGAGTTGACGAACGGCGAGACGGCCGAGTAGCCAAAAAACGCTTTGATCCCCTTCAACAACCGCGGGTCCCGCGACAACCGGACCACCAACGAAACATGCGTGCTCGTCGGACTCGACCTTCGAAGCCGAAAAGGGGCAGGTGCGTCGGAAGCGCTCCTAGAGTCCTACACGGCCCAGGACTCCCTCGCCGAGCTTGCTGAACTCGCGGATAGCGCGGGCGCGGAAGTCGTCGGCAGGATGATCCAGGTGCGCGATCAGCTAGATCCCGCCACCCTGATCGGCAGCGGCAAGGTCGAGGAGGTAAAGGGATGGGCGGCGCAGCAGGACGCCGATTTCGTGCTCTTCGATCAGAACTTGAGCCCAAGTCAGCAGCGCAACCTAGAGAAGGCGCTGGAGCGCCGCGTGCTCGACCGCACCCAACTCATCCTCGATATCTTTGCCCGCCACGCCCGGACGCGCGAGGGCAAGCTGCAGGTCGAGCTGGCGCAGCTGAATTACTTGCTGCCGCGTTTGGCCGGCCGCGGCGTGCAGATGTCCCGGCTCGGCGGCGGCATCGGCACGAGGGGACCAGGCGAAACCCAACTGGAAACGGATCGCAGGCGCATCGGCCAGCGCATTGACAAGCTCAAAGAAAACCTCAAAAAGGTTCGATCGACGCGCGACCTACAGCGAAAAAAGCGCACCGCCGTCCCGCTGGCGACGTTGGCCCTCGCGGGCTATACGAACGCCGGCAAGTCGACCCTGTTTAACGCCTTGACGGATTCGCATGTCCTAGCCGAAAAGCGCATGTTCGCCACGCTGGATCCGACGATTCGCGTGCTGGAACTGCCCTCAAGACGGCACGTCCTGATGTCCGACACGGTCGGCTTCATCCGCGGGTTGCCGACCACGCTGGTCCAGGCGTTTCGCGCCACCTTGGAAGAGGTGACCCAAGCCTCGATGATTCTGCACGTCGTGGACATCAGCTCCCCCGGCAGGCGTGAGCAGATGCGCGAAGTGGACACGCTGCTCAAAGAACTGGACGCCGCCGACACGCCGCAGATCCTCGTGCTCAACAAGGCGGACTTGATCGATGCGGCGGAAGCCAAGGCGATTCTCGAAGCTGAGCGCGGCGCCGGCGGCCGGGCGGCGGTTGTGGCGATATCCTCTGTTACCGGCCAAGGGTTCGAAGAGCTGCGTCAAGTCATCGAAGACACTCTGCCCGCCGATCCCCTGAGGCAGATGACCTACCGCTTTGGACACGGCCAGGGCGAGCGGCTCAACTTTCTGTACACCCACGCCCGGATTCTGGAACGCAAGGATGAGCCCACGGGCGTACTCGTAACGGCGGAGGCGCCCGAGTCGGTACGCGTCCTTTTGACCGACTACGAGGCTAGCGAGGCTTCGATCCCTTGAGCGCCACGAACCGTTTGAGCACACGGCTGACGAAGTTCTGAGTTTCCGCGAAAGGCGGGATGCCGTTATAGCGGTCTACGGCTGCCGGGCCGGCGTTGTAGGCCGCAATGGCGCGTACGAGCTGGTCGTTGGACCCGGCGTACTTATTCAACAAGAATCGCAGATACTGTGCGCCGCCCTGCACGTTCTCCGCCGGATCGTGCGGGTTCACCTCAAGTTCAGCAGCCGTCTGAGGCATCAGCTGCATCAGCCCAATCGCTCCCTTGGCCGAAAGCGCCTTGGGATCGAAGTTCGACTCGGCGGCGATCACGCTGTAAAGCAGCTCGGGATGCAGGCGATTGCTCGCCGATTGCGCGGCCACAATGTCCTCAATCACAGCAGGGCCAGCATCGGTTTCTTCGGGGGCGTGTGTCTCGGC
>CAMPKL010000254.1 GCA_946887065.1 uncultured Bryobacterales bacterium | reverse complement strand
CGATCCTCCTGTCCCGCTAACTCCACGTTGGCGCCCGCCAAGTGGCGGCCGGCCGGCAATAGTTCAAGCCCGTCGAATTCCGTCCTGATAATCGCGGATTCCATCGGGATCCGGTCAACCAGCACCTCATAGACTCCAATCCGCTCCGGATTGTGCGGAAAACCCAGTCCGCCGGTTGAGTTCGCCTGCGGATCGCAATCCACAATAAGCACTCGGCAATCGGCCGCGGCCAGCGAGGCGGACAGGTTGATCGACGTCGTCGTCTTGCCGACGCCGCCTTTTTGATTGGTTATGGCAATGATGCGCGCCAAAGAGGGACCCTGACAAAAAGTCGCCCCAGGTTAGCACACGGCTGGTGGCGAAATGGCAGAATGTTCCACGTGGAACGTCCCACGCCAAAACTGGTCTCGATGTTCCACGTGGAACGCCCTAACTAGATGCGTTCAGCGATCAAGAGTTCCCCCGGACCTTCCCATGGGAGCGAAATTCGGCGCAAGACTCGCCAGCTCCCGCCACGCTCTAGAGTCTCTGCGCAGCGTGATCCAGCCAGAAAAGCCGCCCGGGGAGCTAGCTTAGCAAGACACTCCACCAGGGGCTCCACCGCCACTGCCCGCATAATCACCCAGTCGAATTCACCCGAAAGGTCCTCAATCCGCGTCTCAGAGACCTTAACGTTGCCCCACTCCCTAGCCACTTCCCTCATGAAGGTGGCCTTCTTCATGACCGACTCCACTTCCAACATCTGAATCCCGCTGTCCGCCGCCGCAATCGGAAGGCCCGGAAAGCCGGCGCCAGCCCCCAAATCCGCAACGGAGCCCCAGAGCTGGGCCTCTCGACGAAGGAACAAGGCCTCTCCGAAGTGGCGGCGGGCCACTTCACGCGGTTGAACTATACGGGTGAGATTGATGCGCGGGTTCCAGGCTTGCAGTAGCCGTTCATGCTGCACCATCCGCTCAATCGCCGCTTCGTCGACGCTTAGGCCCAGTTCCGAGACAACGCGGCGCAATTCGACTTCGAAACTAGGCGTCGATTGGCTCAGGGCGGGGCGCCTCCAGATGCAGGTTCAAGATGGAGACGGCCGCGGGCGTTACGCCCGGGATCCGGCTCGCCTGCGCCAGCGTACGGGGCCGTACTCGCTCCATCTTTTCAACGACTTCCCGCGACAGGCCCGGGATTCCAGAGTAGCGAAAAGACTCTGGAATTCGCTGGGATTCAGCCTTCTTGAGCCGAATCACATGGCGCTTCTGCTGCTCGAGATAACCCGCGAACTTGATGGCGGTCTCCACAGCCTTCCACTCTGGACGGCTCAGCCGCGCAGCGGAGTGCTTCCGGACCAACGGCAGAATGTCGTCGATGGTGACTTCCGGGCGTCGCAGATAGCCTTCGAGCGTAGTTCGGTTCGCGGGCACGCCGCCGACGCGGGCAAACAATGCCTGAGCGTCCGCGTCCGCCGGGTCCGGCCGATACCCCGCGATGAACTCAGCCGCCTTCTTACGTTCCGCGTCGCTCGTTTCGAATCGCTTCCAATGCTCATCGTCGACCGATCCCGCGCCCCGGCCGATCGGAGTCAAGCGCTGGTCGGCGTTATCGATCCGCAGATGCAGCCGGAATTCGGCCCTCGACGTGAACATTCGATACGGTTCGTCCGTCCCCTTCGTCACCAAATCGTCAATCAATATGCCAATGTAGCCGTCGGTCCGCGAAAGAACTACCGGAGCGCGATTCTGTATCGATAGCGCCGCGTTCATGCCGGCCATCAGGCCCTGGCAGGCGGCCTCTTCGTATCCGGTGGTGCCATTGATCTGCCCCGCCAGGTAGAGCCCCTGGATTCGCTTGGTCTCGAGCGTATGATCGAGTTCCGTGGCATCAACCGAGTCGTACTCAATGGCATAGCCAGGGCGAATCATTTCCGCTCGCTCCAGACCTGGAATCGACGCCACCATCGCCGTCTGCACGTCGATCGGCATGCTGGTCGACAACCCGTTCACGTAAACCTCGTTCGTATCGAGGCCCTCGGGTTCCAGAAACACCTGGTGACGCTCCTTGTCGGCGAACTTAACGATCTTGTCTTCAATCGATGGACAATACCGCGGCCCAACGCCCTCAATTTGCCCGCTGTAGAGCGGAGAGCGCCGGATATTCTCGGTCAAAAGACGCCGCGTCTCTTCCGTCGTGTAGGTGATGTGACAGGAAATCTGCTCCCGCTCAATGCGGTCCGTGCGGAACGAGAACGGCGTGGGCTCCGCATCGCCTGGCTGCGGTTCGCAGCGGTCCCAGTCAATGGTCCGGCCATCCAATCGCGGAGGGGTCCCTGTCTTGAGCCGCGAGCACCGGAAGCCCAGCAATCTAAGGCGTTCCCCTAAGGGAATCGAGGCCGGCTCACCGTTTCGCCCAGCGGGGTAAGTGGTTTCCCCTATGTGAACCAAACCATTCAGGAAGGTGCCGGTCGTAATGATGACCGCGCCCGCCTCGATGCGGCGTCCATCGAGAAGCTGTACCCCACGGCAGACCGGGCGGTCCGACCCCGCCTGCTTCTCCAGCAGCAGGTCGATCACTTCGGCCTGCTTGATGACCAGGTTAGGCTCTTCCTCCAGCCGTCGGCGCATTTCCACCCGGTACTGCTTCTTGTCGCACTGCGCACGCGGGGACCACACCGCCGGGCCGCGGCTCGTATTCAGCAGCCGGAACTGTATGCCGACAGCATCCGCCGCCAAGCCCATGACGCCGCCGAGAGCATCGATTTCTCGCACCAGGTGTCCCTTGGCAATCCCGCCGATCGCAGGATTGCACGACATCTGCGCAATCAGGTCCGCATTCAAGGTCACGATGGCTGAGCGCAAACCCATGCGCGCAGCGACGGTAGCAGCCTCGCAGCCTGAATGCCCAGCGCCCACCACGACCACGTCGTAGCGTTCCATCGCATTGATTCGCATAGGGTTCTGCGCCTGAACGCAGCTACTTCATTGTATCCCGGCCCGAGCCGGCCGCCAACGGAACCCGCCTGCTCTTCCTAACACATTGATTCTACATCACTTATATATAACGCAGGCAGGACTTCGGCGACGGCCGCCTTCCTTGTTATCCTAATTGGTCGCATTCGTAGCGCCCCCCATGAAAGCACTTGTTATCGGCGGCGGCGGCCGGGAACACGCCCTGGCCTGGAAGCTCTCGCAGGCTCCATCCATCGATGCCGTCTACGCCACGCCTGGCAACGCTGGCATCGCCATGGACGTGTCCTGCATTCCGGGCGACACGAGCGACCCGGCGGAAATGGCGGCGCTGGCTGATACGCTCGGCGTCGATTTCACTGTCGTCGGCCCTGAAGCTCCTCTCGTCGCCGGCGTCGTCGACGCCTTCCAGGCGAAGGGCCTGCCGATCGTCGGCCCGACCCAGGCGGCGGCGCAACTGGAAGCCAGCAAGGTCTTCTGTAAGCGCTTCCTCGAAGAGTTCCACATCCCTACCGCCGCCGCCGAGACCGTCGAAACCGTCGACGAGCTCGACGCCGCCCTCCGCAGAATCGGCGTCCCCGCGGCGCTCAAGGCGGACGGCCTGGCAGCAGGAAAGGGCGTTATCTTGGCCGGCGATCTTGAAACGGCCAAAGCGGAGGGCCGCCGCCTGCTATCCGGCGAAGCGGTCGGCGCCGCCGGTCAACGCCTCCTGGTTGAACAGTTCCTGGTGGGCCGCGAAGTCAGCTTCATCGTCCTAACCGATGGCCGTCGCACCTTCGAGTTCCGCGCCACCCAAGACCACAAGGCCGCCTACGACGGCGATAAAGGCCCCAACACGGGCGGCATGGGCGCTTACTGCGTCGACGACATTCTCTCCGGCGATTTGCGCAAGCTCGTCATGGACACGATCATCGAACCGTCTCTTGCCGGCATGCGTTCGCGCGGCGCTGCATTCCACGGATTCCTTTATTGCGGCCTGATGATGACCGCCGACGGGCCCAAGGTTCTCGAATACAACGTGCGCATGGGCGACCCCGAGACTCAGCCGCTGCTTTACCGCATGAGCGGCGACTTCGGCGAACTGCTTGCTTCGGCGGCGCGCGGTTCCCTCGACCCTTCGCTGGTCGGCTGGCGCGACGGCGCGACGGCCTGCGTCGTCTTGGCATCGGGCGGATATCCGGGCACCTACGCAAAGGGAAAGCTGATTAGCGGTGTGGCGCAGGCCGACGCGACCGGCGCAAAGGTGTTTCATGCCGGCACGATGCTGCGCGCAGGAAAGCTGGTCACGTCCGGGGGCCGAGTCCTGGGCGCTACAGCCGCCGGCCCCGACCTCCCCTCCGCTCTTTCCGGCGCCTATCGCGCCGTCAAGCAAGTCTCCTTTGAAGGCGTCCAGTACCGCTCCGACATCGGTAGTAAGGGGCTGGCCCAGCAGTCATGAGGGTTGGACTCATCGGGACCGGCGCCATCGCCCACAAGCACGCCCAAGCCTACGGCGAACTCGGCTACAAGCTGGCCGCCGCCGCCAATCGCAATGCCGATAAGGGTCGTGCCTATGCCGAACAGTACGGCGCCGAGTTCCTCACCGATTGGCGAGATCTGGTGCTAAGCCCCGACATCGACTACGTCGACGTCTGCACGTTTCCCGACTCGCACCTCGAAATCGTCCGCGAATGCGCTGCTCACGGTCGTTCGGTGTTGCTGCAGAAGCCCATGGCGCTTACTCTTGAGGCCTGCCGGGAGATGATTCGGCTGGCTGAAGCGGCTCATATCCGCCTGGGCGTCGTGAGCCAGCACCGCTTCGACGACAGCACAATATTCCTGAAAAAAGCTCTGGCAGACGGACGTCTCGGCCGCTTACTGCAGGCCGACGGCTACGCTAAATGGCATCGTCCGCAGAGCTACTACGATCGTCGTGGTAAGGGGACATGGGAAGTCGAGGGCGGCGGCGCGCTGATCAACCAAGGCATCCATACCGCGGATGTATTGATGTACCTGGCCGGCCGCGCCCGCACGATCTCCGCCAATTGGCAGCTTGCGGCCGCTCACGAGATGGAGGCCGAGGATGTCGTCAACGGCTTGCTGACCTTCGACGGCGGAGCAGCCGGAGTCATTCAGGCCTCAACCGCGTTTTGGCCAGGATATCCGGAGCGCATCGAACTCCACGGCACAAAAGGGACCGCCGTGATTGAAGGCGACCGGCTCGTGCGTTGGGATGTCCAAGGGGACCCCGGCGATGACGCTCCGCTGCAAAACGCCGCGGACGCCTCAGGCGCGTCCGACCCAATGGCCATCCCCATCGAGAACCTCAAGCGAAACTTCGCTGACTTCGGCCAGGCCGTGGCCTCACACACCGCGCCGCTCATCGATGGCCACGAAGGCCTCGCCGCCCTCGAAATCGTCCTGGGAGTCTACCAGGCCGCCCGCTCAGGTCAGACAGTCCGCCTCGGTTAGAGCGTCGGTCCGATCCGCCAGGTCACGAACTCGCGGTGGCCCAACTCTTCGCTGAAGGTCTTGCGCCCCGAGGCTGTGTCCAAGATGAACCGGTAGATCCGCTCGCCTAATTCGGGGATGGTCTCTTCGCCGTCCGGAACGGTGCCGGCGTTGATATCCATGTCCTCGGTCATGAACTTCCCGGTCTTCGAGTTCGACGCGATCTTAATCACCGGAACGCTGGGGAACCCGAAGCAGCTGCCGCGGCCAGTGGTGAAAATGCACAGATTCGCCCCGCCCGCGGCCATGCCGGTCACCGACGGCGGATCGTAGCCGGGCGTGTTCATGAAGACGAAACCCGTCTTATTGATGCGCTCGGCATAATCGTACACCGCGGTCAGGTTCGATGAACCCGCCTTGGCCACGGCGCCCAGCGATTTCTCGGCGATGTTCGTGAGCCCGCCCGCTTTGTTGCCCGGCGACGGATTCGCATCGAACGAGCCGGCGTCCTTGAAGCGGCCCACGTAGTCCAGATACCAATCGATAATGTCTAGTAGCCGCTGGCCCACTTCGCGACTTACCGCCCGGCGCGTCAACAGATGCTCGGCGCCGTAAACCTCGGTCGTCTCCGAGAGGCAAACCGTTCCGCCCTGTTTGACCAGCAGATC
>CAMPKL010000253.1 GCA_946887065.1 uncultured Bryobacterales bacterium | reverse complement strand
GTGCGAGGACGTCTATGAGCGCGTTTTCCGCACATTGAAGCCGAAAACGTCTCCGCCGGAATTTGAAGTTCTTTACCGGCCTTACGCCAACCTGGACTCGCGAATCTTGTTGCAAGAAGGGCATCGCAAGATCCTGGTCAAGGTCAGCGATCAGCTACAGCAAGCTCCGCCGGCGGTCCATGAATCGCTGGCGCATGTTTTGCTGGCGAAGCTGTACAGGAAGCGGATCGATCCGGAACATGACCGGCGTTACAGGGAGTTCGTGAACCGCTCGGAAGTGCGGCAGCAAGCCTTGAACGTGCGCCGCAGCCGCGGCCGCAAGGAAATGGCGCCGGCAACCGGCCGGCATCATGACTTGGACCGGATGTTCGCCGACCTCAACGTAAGATATTTCGGCGGCAAGCTGAGAAAGCCGGTCGTGGGCTGGAGTAAACGCGGATCGAGACGCCTATTGGGGCACTACGATCCGGCTCACGACTCCATCGTGCTTTCGAAATTGCTGGACCGCGGGGAGGTCCCCGCATTCGTCGTGGAGTACGTTTTATTTCACGAAATGTTGCACGTGAAGCATCCGGTGGAGTATCGAACGAGCCGCCGTTGCGTGCACACCCCGGCGTTCAAACGAGACGAGAAAGCATTCGCGCGGTTCGATGAAGCCAACCTCTACTTGAAGAAGTGGTAGCCGGGCTGTCCCGCTGCGATAAGATGGAAGTTTGTTCGTTTCCCTAAAAAGGTCTGGTCCGGCCATTGGCTTCTGAAGACATCACACGCGGCGAACTGCAAATCTCCATCCCTTGGAATGAGGTGGAGACGGAGCAGCAACGCATTCTCCGTTCATTCCGTAGACAGGCGAAAATCCCCGGATTTCGACCCGGCAAGGCGCCCGAGTCGGTCATTCGCACGCGCTATGCCGAAGAGGTGAAGCGCGAGGTGCTGGAAGCTCTCGTCCCGAAGTTCTTTTGGAAGGAAGCGCAGGCGCAAGACTTCCGCGTCGTCGGCGCCCCGAACATCCAGGACGTCAAATTCGAAGAGAGTCAGCCGCTTGAGTTTCGGGCGGAGTTCGAGATCGTCCCCGATTTTGAACTGAAGGAATATCGCCGGCTCAAGGTGCATTACAAGGAGCCGGAGGTTAGCGAGGAAGAAATCTCCGCTGAGTTGGACCGGCTGCGCGAGCGTCAGGCGACCTTCCGCAACCAGGACCCGCGGCCTCTCGATGACGGCGACATCGCCGTCGTTTCGCTAAAGAGCGATGAAGTTGAGGGAGTTCCGAAGGTCGATCAAAGCGAGACGACGCTGACGATCGGTTCCGAAGAGACGCTGGCCGATTTCACGAACGCATTGAAGGGCAAGAGTCCCGGCGACGAGGTGGATTTCGACGTCACCTATCCGGAAGATTTCGGCAACGAGAAGCTCGCGGGAAAAACGATCCCGTTCCACGCCGTAGTGAAGGGCATCCGCACGAAAGAGCTGCCGGAGCTGGACGATAACTTTGCCGCCGATGTGGGAGACTTCCGCTCGCTCGATGAGTTGAAGGAGCGCATCAAGGAAGAGCTCTATCAGCATCATCGCCGCCATGCCGTCGAACACGCTCACGAGCACATCATCGACGAGCTGATCAAGTTGCACGATTTCCCCGTGCCGGAACGGATGGTGCAGGATCAAATTCGCACGCGCGTCGAACGAACGGCCCGCAATCTCGCCTCGCAGGGCATCAATCTGGAAGAGATGCAACTCGACTGGAAGAAGATCGCCGAAGAGCAGCGTCCGCGCGCCGAACGCGACGTCAAGGCCGGACTCTTGCTGGAGCGCATCGCCGAGGCGGAGGCGTTCGAGGCGGATGAGGAAGAGATCGACGCGCAAGTGGAGCGCTACGCTCAGCAAAAGAAGATGGCGATGTCGCGGGCTCGTCAGGAACTCGCCGAGAGCGGCGCCCTCGACAATGTCCGTTCTAACCTGGTGAACGAGAAGACTCTGAACTACCTATTTGACGAGTCGGAGAAGGTCGATCACCACGAAGAGCCCGAAGCGGAAGCAAGTTCAGACAAAGAGTAGCTACTGAGGAGAAAGAATGCCCGAGATGCCTAGTTACCACGCCGGGCTCGTCCCGATGGTGGTCGAGCAAACGAGCCGAGGCGAACGCGCCTACGACATCTACTCGCGACTGCTGCGGGACAATATCATTTTTTTGGGTTACCCCATCGACGACACGATCGCGAATCTGGTCACGGCCCAATTGCTGTTTCTTGAGGCGGAGAATCCCGAGCGCGACATTTGGGTCTACATCAATTCGCCGGGCGGTTCGATTACGGCGGGTATGGCGATTTACGACACGATGCAATTCGTGCGGCCAGACATCACGACAGTTTGCGTGGGGCAAGCGGCTTCGATGGGCGCGGTACTGATGGCCGCGGGCACGAAGGGCAAGCGCTATGCTCTGCCGAATTCGCGCTTCCTGTTGCATCAGCCGTCGATGTCAGGACTTGCCGGCCAGGCGACGGATATTGACATCCATGCACGGGAGATCTTGCGCATGCGCGAGAATCTGAATCAGATTCTGGCCAATGCTTGCGGCAAGCCGCTGGAGACCATTGCGCACGACGTGGAACGCGACTTCATCCTAGACGCGCAGCAGGCCAAAGACTACGGATTGATCGACGAGATCATCCACAAGAAAGGGAAGGACTAAGTTTTTCTTGCGCGCGACCCGAGCCCAGCCGCGTGAGCGGCGGGTCTCTGCGCCGGTTCGGCCACAACCCGCCGCTCACGCGCTTGGGCTCGGGTCGCGGGGACCCGGCGACGAGGTAGGTTTAGTGGGTTCTGTGGCGCCAGATGGAACTGAATATAGGCAGTCCGGCCGGCTTCTGCTTGCTTGGTATCGCCGTAACGCCCGCGACTTGCCTTGGCGGCGGACTCGTGATCCCTACGCGATTTGGGTCAGCGAGATCATGTTGCAGCAGACACGCGTGGAGGCGGTCGTACCCTACTACGAGCGCTTCCTGGCGCGTTTCCCGGACGTCAAGACTCTCGCCGAGGCGCCCGAGGGGGAAGTGCTGGAACGCTGGGCGGGCTTGGGCTACTACCGTCGCGCACGGCAACTTCAGGCGGCCGCGAAACGGATTGTGGAGCGGCATGGCGGGATCTTTCCGGCGGACTACGAGGCGATTCGCGAACTTCAGGGTGTAGGAGAGTATACGGCCGCGGCGATTGCGAGCATCGCTTCCGCGCTGCCTTATGCGGCCCTGGACGGCAACGTCATGCGCGTCATGGCGCGTCTGCACAACAATGGCCGCGACATTGGCCAAGTGCAAACCAGAAAGGCGATGCGGACCGAGGCGCAACGCTGGATAAGCGCGCTGCCGGCTGATGACTACGCCGATTTCAACCAAGCCACGATCGAGTTGGGGGCCACGATTTGCACGCCGCGTTCGCCTCGCTGTCTGGTTTGTCCGCTGAACGCGGGCTGCTTGGCGCGACGCGAAGGTACGCAAGCTTCGCTGCCCTACAAGAGCGCCCGGCAACGGATCGAAAAACTCGACATGGCGGTGGCGATCGTCGAAAGACGCGGCCGATTGCTGATGCGGCGGCGGCCCGACGACGAGGAAGTGATGCCGGGGTTTTGGGAGTTGCCGCAATATGCCGCGAGCCGGATCGACAAGGACGCATTTGATTCGCTCGGCATCGAACTGGGCGAGAGGATCGGCGCCTTCAAGCACGCCATTACCTTTCGCGCTTACAGCGGTCACGTTTACCAAGGAACGCTGGAAGGCGAGCGCCCAGAAGAGTTCCGCTGGATTCATGGCAGCCGGCTCCAGTCGTTGCCGGTTACGACGATCGCCAAGAAGGCGCTGAAACAGCGCGGCTAGATGTAATCCTTGGCCATCTCGCGTCGATCGTGCCCGTCGAGGACGTGCATGAGACGGATCTTCTTGAGCGCGACGGGCGAGAGTTGTCCGATGGGAATGTAGACGATCTTGCGGCCTAGTCGAGCGGCGAGCGTTTTAAAGATGCTGCGCGGCGGTTTCGCGGCTGCGTAAACGACGATCTTCTCCAAGGAGTAGTCGAGTGCGGCGGCAAGCAGCCGCTCCGACTTCGATTCGGTAAAGGCGTAATCCCAGTCTCTCCATACGTCGCTCATGCGATGCGGGGGCAGGCTGAGCAGCAGCCCGCCGTACTCAGCGCGGCCGATGCCGGGACCGACGAAATTCCGGTAGGGGTCGGTCGCGTAGAAGGCCATGTCGGATTCGTTTTGGTGCTCGCCCAACCAGGTAATGCAGTAGGGGTAACGCTCGTCGCGCTGCTCGTCGAATATCAACACGACGGCTCCCACTTCGCCGGAGATGCGTTGGTTATCGCGGACGTAGATCTTTTTGCCGTTGTGCCAGTTACGCAGAGTCTCGCGCAAGTCGATGCCGTCGCGCAGCGAGGTGCTGAAGGGTTCGACTCGCGTCCGTTCTTCCGAGAGGATCGACTTGCCTTTCTTTTTGAGAAGGGCGCCGAAGTCTTCGATGACGATGTCCTCGGGCGGGTAAGAGCAGATGCCGGTGTTCTTCCATTGGCTTTGCCACTCGCCGGGGAAGCGCTCGCCCTTCTTGCCCTTGAGGCCTACAGGCTTGGGCCGGCCCTTTTGACGCTTGGTTCTGCGCCGCAGCCGCATCTGACGCCGGTCGACCCACATCTGTTCGCCGCTGACTTCGACGGTTTGCAGGTCGGACGCGGTCTTTTGGAACGGATACCAACCGCCGACTTGCCAGAATTCCCAGGCGAAGTTGTCGTCGACGACGGACTGCGCGGCGACAATCATGTCGAACAGCGGCGGCAGCAGTTGGTTCTGAGTCAGCGCGAGGTTACGGGCGTAGCGCGCCCACAGGCGCCGTTGCCAATGGCTTAGAAGCTCGCCCGTCTTCCGCTCGTGGACTTTTTCGGCGGCGCCCAACATGCTGAAGTTAATCCGTTGGCGATTCAGATCGCGCCGCGCGCATTCCCGCAAAGCAGGGAGCTTCGGGTCGGAGGGGCTGTTTTCAACGATGCTCCAGCCAAGTTCGCTTCGGCGCTTTGTCTTGGGCGTTGGATCTTCGGGCAGGGCGGAACCACGACGGGCTTCGTAAGCCCCTTGCACGAAGGGCGCGTCGGTCAGGACCTCGGCAAGCGAGTCAGGGTGCAGGTTTAAAGCGCGCACGTTGCGCCGAGCGGACTTGCGCAGCGGCTGAGCTTGCGGCTGCTCCATCGCTTCCAGCAGCGGGTCCAGCAGGTTCAACGAAACAACGACGAGGATCTCGGCCCCGGGATCGCAGCCTTGGAGCTTCCAGGCAGCCCCTTCGGCGTGGATCAACAGCGTGTCGTCGGGTTGGCGCGGCTGCATGCGATAGGACTCGACGTATTGCTGAAGCCCGATTCGGGTTACCGCGTAGGTGTCCGGGTAGGCGTCTTCCACGTGGGGCTTGTCGCTCAGATCGGGGTCGAGGAATGCGCTGGGGATTGCCGACTCGGCGGCGGACCGCAGAGCCTCGATAAATGGATCGGTCGATTCTACCGGAACGTAGATGGCCTCGTCGCCGGCATCGCTCTCGTAGATGATGATCGACAGCTCCGGCAGCCGCTCGACGCAGCGTACGTATGCGTTCTCCAGCGTAACGGGCAGTTCGACGGCGACGAGTTGAGGCGGCTCGCGAAGAATTTCTTGGCGAACGGCCTGGGCGAATTCCATCCGTCCGGGGACGACGGGCAGATAACGGAAACGCCCCCGGCGCAAAGTGCCGAGCGCTTGCGGGTCGAATAGGGACAAGACGGAGATTCGCTGCCTTCTCTAAATTGTAGGGGAGAGATCGATGCGCTTCGTATGCCGTTGCTATACTTCTTCGTCTACTCCGGAAGCGATGAATTTCCTACTACGTGTATCGCTGCTGCTGTCGTTAGCGGCAGGCTCTCTGGCCGCTCATTCAATGAGCATGAGCAGCGGAGAGTTGCGGCTCGACGGCGACGAGGCGGTGCTGTCGATTCGCGTTCCCGACTACGAAGTGCAGCAACTGGCCGACCCGCAACAAGTCCTGCTGGACGCGTTCACCCTACGAGTTGAAGGGCGGCAGTTGGAGAGAATAGCC
>CAMPKL010000252.1 GCA_946887065.1 uncultured Bryobacterales bacterium | reverse complement strand
GCGCCGATCGCGCCGACAACGCCGGCAACGAGCGACAAACCCGCGCCCCTGATCGGAAAACTCCAATCGGAGCCGCTGGCCATCAGGACCGCCAGCGGGGCCAACACCGCGGTGATGAAGTAGGCGATCCCCACGAACAAGAACGCCTTGTAACGGCCGTTGACGGGATCGGCCATACTCAACTGGCCGCTGTGCAGCAAGATGCCGTAAACGCCCCAACTGACGACCGTCATTAGGGCGAAAATCAACCAGCCCATGCCCGCTTGATTGTCCACAGGGTGACTCCTCACTGCCGCCTGAGCGACAGACTGAAGCTTAGCGATTTCATCGATCAGCCCGCAAACGCTCGAAGTATCGTCACGCGCTAATGAGACATGGCATAGACGATGTAGTTGATGCCGAAGCGGTACGCCAAGGCCGTCATCGGCTCTGGGTACTCGACCCAATCGGCGTGTTCCCAGGCGTCGCCGATGTCCATGTTGAAATTCACGGCGACGAGCAAACGCTCATGCTCATCGTAGATGCCCCGCCAGATTGCGGGGTACGGCATTTCGGCGACGGTGGAACCGCCGGGGCCGCGGCGCAAGTGGCGCAGGCCGGGAATCTGCGTGCGCTGGTCCAGGTCATAGAGCGTATGCAGAAGGGGATCGGTTTCCGGCAGATCGACGATCGGGAATTCCGGCAGCGCGCGCGCCATCGATTCCTGGAATACGCTCCATTCCTCCGGCCCATGGAAGTCGTCGACAAACAGAAATCCTCCGCGAAGCAGGTATTCTCGAAGACGCGCGGTTTCTTCGTCGGTTAAGTCCCAGTAGCCGACTTGGGTCGCATAAATCCACGGATACTCGAAGATGCGGTCGTCCGTTAACGGCACATGCCGATTCGTGCCGATATCTATGTTCGTCAACCGGCGAATGCCCTCGGCAAAATGCGTTTCTGCCTCGGGCCAGTCCTGCATCCACCAAGGCCGTCTGCCAAAGGCCCAACCGAAGTTGACGTATTCCAGGCGAATGAAGTGGAACTCTGCGTCCGGCGGCGCCGACGAAAAGTCGCGATCGTCGTATTCCGCCTGCGATAGCGCAAGCCCAGCGAACACAAGCGCCGCCGCGCCCATTGCCAACCAATACCTGATGCAAGATCGCATGCGAGATTCGATTTCATCCAGCATGCTTAAGCTACTACATCGCGTCCTAGGCGAAGCGGGCGCCGTCAGGAATCCATGCGCGTCAGGATGAGAGTGATCAGACCGTAGCTTAGGCCTACAGCCAAGAGAATGCCGCCGACCAACCGCTCGGCGCGATTGACGAACCAAAGATAGATGCCGCTGGCCCCAAGCAAGATCAATCCGAGCGAGGCCGCCAACGAGAATGCCGACCAGAGGGTCGCCGCCCACGACTCATGCCAAAAGCCGTGAGTCGTGTGAAGCTGCATCAACGTTTGACCAAGTTGCCATCGCCTTTCCTTGATGGTCGCTTCACCCGTTGCACGTGAGTACGCGACGCTGTGCTCGACGCCGGGGCGGAAGATCCGGAACGTATAACCCTCGTCCGTCTCGGCAACGTTCTGCACCTCTCCTTTGAGCCCGTGGTTTCGAATCAGCTCGAGAGCTAGTTCGCGAGGCGTACCTGCCGCCTCCGCAGCCACCTGGACCGTGCGTTCCGTCTCGGTGACTTCATCAGGGAACCAGCTTCGGTACATGAAGAAGATCGTGCTGGCAGCGAAGATCATGGCCATGACGATCACCGTCAAGGCGATGCTCAGGTGGATGTTGCGCATCAATCGGAACATGATCTACACCGTCACCAGCCACAACACGATCGAGAAGCCGATCGAGCTCGCCGCGAGCAACTGCGCCCAGCGCATCCCCGGCCTTGTGTCGAGCCATAGGTAGAGACCCGACACGGTCATAAAGACGAAGGCCCAAGCCGCGAGCTCGTTGTAGTAGCCCCACAACCGCGCCGCTTGCGTCTCCGGACCCCGCCTGGAAAAGGCGGTGTGCATGGTCGATAGGAACCCGAATATGTTGTTCTGGCGAATGTCCATGCGGGCGACGCCGCGATCTTCCAAATACGTGATGTCTCGCCTGCCGCTCGCGGTGAAGACATAAAACGCCAGATCACCGTCCGGCTCGCGTCGTATGTTGTAGTGACCGCCGCGTAACGGGATGTCGAGGTTCTCGTAAATGTGCCGAGCGGCATCCCGGTCGTCCAAGTTAGCGGGCAATATCATCGGAAACTCTCTCGTCTCCGAAATATCGGGCGGCTGATAATCTTCGGGCCCGGGAGCGAATGCCCCAGCGACGCCGATAATACCCCAAACGATGAAGGCCGTAAACGTCAAAAGCCCCGAGTAGGTATGGAGCTTCTTCGTCCAGGTGAGGACTGCACTTTTCGCCATGACTTGCCGTTCAGGTTAGTGCGTTTTTTGACCCGGCAGCAACCCCCGGCTTATTCGGGTCGCAGACGGCCGTCTTCGGTAACGGCAAGCCAGCCCGGCGCCCAATCCAGCACGTTGCCGCTCATGCTGGCGGCGTAGATGTGCCCGTTCACGCCGGCGTGCAAGCCATGCCCCGGGCTTTCAATCGATCCTAGGATCTCGCCGGTCTTCGTGTCGATGTGCATGATGCGTCCCGAGAGGCCGCCCAGCGTTTCGTTTTCCACATGGTTTCGCGCGGAAAGAATCCACATGCGTCCCTGCTTGTCGAAGCTGATGCCTTGGGTCGCCCCGTGATGCGTCCACTGCTTGAGGAACTTCCCGTTCAGGTCGAATACCTGTATGCGATTGTTGGAACGATCGGCCACATAGACTGTGCCGTCGGGACCGATCGCGACGGAGTGGGCGGTATGAAATTCGCCCGGACCTTTCCCGCGCTTGCCCCAGGCAAAGAGGAACTTGCCTTCCTTGGAGAACTTCGCGATGCGTGAGTTGCCGTAGCCGTCCGCGACATAGAAATCGCCGCTAGGAGTGAAGGCCACGTCGGCGGGACGATTGAAATGCGTCTCGTCTTCGGCGGCAACGCCCTTCTCTCCGAGAGTCATCAACAGCTTGCCCTCGGGAGTGAACTTGAATAGCTGGTGATCGCCGTAATCCATCACCCAAACGTTGTCGTCCGGGTCGACGCGAATGCCGTGGCGACGCCCAAACATCCCGCGTCCCCACGAACGCAGAAACTTGCCGGACTCATCGAAGACCAAGATGGGATCAGCTTCTTCTCCTCGGTGGAAGACGTAAACGTTGCCTTTGGAGTCTCCCGATACAGCCGACACCCGACCGAAAACCCATCCGGACGGCATCGTGTTGGGCTCTAGGCCAAAACGGGCGTTGACGCGATATTTGAGCATGGAGCCCTCATGCGGATACCAGCCCTGCTGGGCTTGAGCGCCGATTTGCCCAGCCAAAACAACAACCGCCGCAGCTAGTAGGGGAGTTCGCATGAAGGCACCTCTCGGTGGATGAGTCTAACGCAACTCGGATGGAATGTCCTGTTCCTAGGACATCGCCGCCGAAGGAATACGCAACGTGAAGCGGGTTTCCTCAGGGGTCGAGACGACGTCCAGGGAGCCGGAGTGGGCCCGGGCGATTTCAGCTGAGATATAAAGCCCGAGTCCCAAGCCGCCTTGATGGATGCTGGCGCCCCGCACAAAGGGTTGAAACAGCCGCTCCTGCGCCCCTTTCGGGATTGGGTTACCGCGGTTAACGACCGATAACTCCAAGCCGGTCTCGTCGCTGTCGCCGCGAACCCATACGGGGCTTGCCGTGTCGCCGTGAGTCAGCGCATTACCAATAAGGTTCGACAACACCTGGCCGATCCTCGACCGGTCACAGATAACCGGCTGCCGCAGAGCGTATGCCGCCTCTATGATGCGCCCTGGGTGCGCGGCCCGCATCTCGCTGATCACTTGGTCGAATAGAGTGCGGAGTTCCGAGTCCGCCGCCAGATCAACCGGAAGGCCTCCTCCCAGACGGCCTCGCGCGAAATCAAGCACATTGGCGATGAGTTCAGACATGCGGGCGGCAGTGGAATCAATCAGCGAAACGACGCGCAACGCCTCCTCATCAAGGCCTCTTGCCCGCAAGAGCATCGTACCCATCTGGATCGCTGCCAAAGGATTTCCCAGGTCGTGTCCCAACACCGCGATCAATTGATCTTTTAATTCGACGCTCTGCCGCTGGTCGAGTAAGGCGGTCTCGCTAACCTGGAGCCGCTCGTGGGCATCGAGATGCACCGCGATCAGGTTTGCGAATAGTTCGAACATGGAGATGGTCTCGGGCGCCTTCACCCGGCCAGGCTTCGGGTCGATGGCGCACAGGGTCCCGAAGAACCGGCCGTCAACGAGGCGTATAGGCACGGAAATATAGCTCTGAAAGCCGTACTTCCGCGGGGTGGGATGGTCGCGGAAGAGATCATCCTCGGCGACATGGTCAATCGCCACCAAGCACCCGCTAGCGCGAATCTCGTCGCAGATCGTGGTCTTGACTTCAAGCTCGCCGCCGGGCTCAAGGCCAAAGCCGATCTCGTCTCTCACGGCGCACGCGATCCAACGATCTTCCGTAACGCGCGCGACCGCGGAGAAACCGAGCCCCGTCGCACAACATACGGTCTCCAGAATTTTGGGAACAACGTCCAGTTGCGCAATCGCGGCGACGTCGTCAGACAACGGCCCGTGCATGGAGGTCATACGCTGTATCGAGTTGCCAATGCGGCGAGATGTGACATCGGACCCGGTCCAAAGCTCTGAACCCGCCGGCGGCTTACACAGAATATCCCAATCCCGACGCTGTGTGTGGGCAGCTCTGGCGGGTTGCGGCGAAGGCCAACTTGCGACAAGGTGCGCCGGCGTACGCGGCGGTCGGGAGTGACAAGCGTCGATGTAGGCCGAAGCTGTACCGCTGCCGCGCTCTTCAGCCGTCGCATCGGCTATGCTGGAAGCTAGGCGGGTGCTTCACTCGCCGCCGCCTGCGACGTACTCGCGATGAACAACAATCCGCGCACCCCAGGCCTTGGCCGCAACTGCTCCGGTTGCGGGGGCGTGCGCTGTTCGTCGTGTTCGTGTTGTTGAAGCCTGTCGTTCGCGACCAGGTTTCCGCTTCCGCCCCCGGCTCCCGAAAAATAGAGGTTCCCGCAGCCATGTATGTCCGTAAACTTCGCCTTTTGACCCCCGGCCCCACGCCGCTTCTTCCCGCCGCCGTGCGTGCTATGTCCGCGCCGGACATGCACCACCGCACCAAGGATTTCATCGACGTTTCCGTCAAGGTCATCAAAGACCTGCAATACCTGTACGGCAGCGACAACCAAGTGGCGCTGTTCGCCTCTTCGGGCTCGGGAGCCATGGAAGCCTCGGTCTCAAACCTCTTTAGCCCCGGCGAAAAGGTCATCATCTGCCAGGCCGGTAAGTTCGGCGAGCGTTGGACGAAACTCGCCAAAGCCTTCGGTCTCGAAGCCATCGTCATCGAAGAGCCCTACGGTTCGGCCGTTGAGCCGGAACAAGTCGAGAAAGCGCTCAAAGAGAATCCCGACGTCAAAGGCGTCTTCGTGCAAGCCAGTGAGACCTCCACCGGCGTGGCCCACGACATCGAATCGATGGGCAAGATCGTCGCCAAGACGGACGCGCTATTCATCATCGACGCCATTACCGGCCTCGGCACCATGCCGTTGGACATCGACGGTTGGGGCCTCGACGTTGTCATCGGCGGCTCGCAAAAGGCCGTTATGATCCCGCCCGGACTGGCTTTCGCCTCGGTCAGCGCCAAGGCTTGGGCGAAGGAGAAGACGGCCAAGAACCGCTACTTCTATTTCAACTTGAAGGCTCACGCCGAAGGCGGCGTCACCGGCGACTCGCCGTTCACTCCGCCGACCTCGCTGATGCTCGGTCTCGGCGCGGCGCTCGAATACATCCGCGAAGTCGGCCGCGAGAATCTCATCGAGAATGCTCAACTTTAAGATTTTATCACCAATGTTCTGACTAGATATTGTTCACAGAGAAGCTATGGATGCCGCTACAACTACGATCAGGATCGCTCCGAGCCCCACCGTTAGAGGGTGCCGTCCCGCCCGCCCCCGTCACCCAGGCGGACTTCATCACCGAGACCCTGTCGCTCA
>CAMPKL010000251.1 GCA_946887065.1 uncultured Bryobacterales bacterium | reverse complement strand
AACAAGCAAAACGTCTGGATCGCAATCGTTGTGACAGCTGTCATCATTGCGCTCTTCGTCTGGCTCAACCGCGGCCGGCCCCCAGGAACTGCGACCGACCGCGGCGCTGCGGCAGGCCCCGAAGGAACGAGTAAGTAGTCCGACGTAGCGATCGGCTTGCCGGCCCGCCACGCGTCATCGTGGTTAGTCAAGCAGCCCAACCAGGGTTTCAGCGTCAAAAGCCGGAAGTTTGCAAATGCGCTCTTCGCAGACGTAGGCGGTGGGCCGTCCGCCGATTGCGACCTTTTCTTCAAATAGCGGGATGGTCGGGGCCAGCGTGGGAATATCCGCCTCAGCGGCCACGGCGATGATGCGCTGAGGGACGTACGAGGCTCTGACAGCGGAAGCGAGTTGTTGGGCCTCCGCTCGCGATTTTGCGACAAAAAGAATCTGCTTCGGCTTCGACAGCCGCCAGCGCAGCGCGCGCAGCATCTCGCCAAGCGCCGTGGGGCTCGATGCCAGCGTTCCTGCAAATTGGGCGAAAGAGCGTTCGGCGCGAACGCGGTAAGCATCATCGGTCGTGAACTCGTGCAGCCGCAACAGGTTCATGACCTGCACCGAATTGCCTGAGGGCTCGGCGCTGTCGAAGGCCGGTTGCTGGCGCACGATCAGGCCTTCGTGATCGTCGGCGGTGAGATAGTAACCGCCTTGCGGGTTCGCGAAATGGCGGTCGAGAACCGCGTTTAAGGCGATTGCCTGTTGCAGCCAGTCGATCTCGCCGGTTGCTTCATACAGATCGATCAGGCCGGCGATCAAGAAAGCGTAGTCATCGAGGTAGCCCTCGCCGCTGGGAACGCCGTTGAGCGAGCTGCGCTGCAGCCTGCCGTCGATGCGCATCGTGTCTAAGATGTACCGCGCGGCCTTGGCGGCGGCTTCGGCGTAGGACGGCTCGCTGAAAGCGAATGCCGCTTGAGCGTAAGCCGAGATCATCAGCCCATTCCATGCAGCAACGATCTTGTCGTCGCGTAGCGGCGCCGGGCGCGAGGCGCGAGCCCCGAGGAGCCGCTGCCGCATGGAGCCGACTCTTGCTGCGAGGTCCGCTTCGCTCATCTGGAACCGCCGTGCGATCTCAACCGGCGAAAGCTCCCGGCGCAGCACGTTACGTCCTTCCAGTTCTCCTCCCTTGTCCACTGACCACAGCGCCGCGGCGATCGCCGCATCCTCCGCCCCGAGCGTTTGCTCGAACTCTTCGAGCGTCCAGGTAAAGTAGAGCCCTTCTTTGCGCTCGCCCGTCGTGCGATCCAAAGAATCCGCGTCGGTCGCCGAAAAGAATGCCCCTTCGGCAGAGGTCATGTCGCGCGAAACGTACGTTAGGGTGTCGCGGGCGACGGCCGCGAAATACCCATTGCCGGAAGCGCGCCAACCATCCAGGTAAGCCGACGCCAGCAAAGCGTTGTCGTAAAGCATCTTTTCGAAATGCGGTACGCGCCAGCGGTAGTCGACCGCGTAGCGGTGGAAACCTCCGCCAATGTGGTCGCGAATGCCGCTCGCCGCCATCGCCGCAAGCGTTGTCGATGCCATCGAAAGCAACTCGGCATCTTGGGTCGCCTTGTGTTCTTCCAGCAACAGCCGAATCGGCAAACTGCTCGGGAATTTCGGTCCGCCGCGCAAGCCGCCGTTCTCTGCGTCGAAACGGCGCTTGTATTCCGCTATGGCGCTGGTCAACGCCGCCTCGGCGGGCGCCTCGCTCGCCGGCCTCGTCGAGAGCAATACGCCGATGCGCTCGGCGATCAACTTCGAGTTGTTGGAGATGACTTCGGGCTGTTCCTTGTAGATGCCGAGCAATTTATTCAACAAGGTCAGAAAGCCTGTTTGGACGCCGCGGTCTCCGTCGCGTGGAGGGAAATACGAGCCGGCGTAGAACGGCCGGCGGTCCGGCGAGAGCCAAGCGGTCATCGGCCATCCGCCCGCGCTCCCCGTCGTCACCTGCACCGCCGCCATGTAGACGCCGTCCACGTCCGGGCGCTGCTCCCGATCGACTTTGATGGCCACATAATTTTCGTTGATGAAACGCGCAATCTCTTCGTCCTCGAAGGACTCCTCTTCCATTACGTGGCACCAATGACAGGTGGCGTAGCCGACGCTAAGCAGCACCGGACGCCCCAGTTCGCGGGCCTTTTCGAAGGCCTCGTCTCCCCAAGGATGCCAGTCCACCGGATTGTGCGCGTGCTGCAACAGGTAGGGACTCGATTCCAGCAACAGCCGGTTCGTGAATCTCGGCGTACCGTCGTCGTTACGATGCCGCGTGCGCGGCACGTAGTCGGCGGGGCGGTTAGCCCAAGCCGTCGCCAATTGTTGCCTTAAAGAGTCCGGGTAGGGCTCGGCGCCCAGCGCGGAAGACGCCTGCTGCGCGGAAGCAACACCGATAGAAAGCAAAACGAGAAAGGCAAGACGCACATCGAGCAGTATAGGGATTAACTCGCCCACGCGCAGGTTGCGCTCATTATGGAACGAATGAAACAGGTCATCGTAGTCAACGAATCGCTCGTGCTGCCGGCCGGCAAGCTGGCGGCGCAGGTTGCCCACGCCGCAGTGGCGGCTTTCCTAGCGGCCGAGCGACCGGCTCAGGAAGCATGGCTCAAGGACGGCATGCCAAAGATCGTAGTGGCGGTCCGCAGTGAAGCCGAACTTCTTACTCTGGAGAAGCAGGCCGTCGAGGCGAGAGTCCCCGCTGCGGTGATTCGCGACGCGGGTCGCACTCTGCTTGCCGCCGGTACGGTCACCTGCCTCGGACTGGGACCTGCGGCCGAGGCCGAGATCGACACGATCACCGGCGCGCTGCCGCTGCTGTGAGGTGACTACTCGGCGCGCAGTGTGCGATTCGGGTCGACTCGCGCGGCACGGCGCGCCGGAATAGCTGTTGCGAACAGGGCCACGGACAGTAAGATCACCGGAACAGTGGCGAAGATAAGCGGGTCGGTGGCGCTAACGCCGTAGATCAAGCTGCCGGCAGTCGCGGCCAACGCCATTCCGCCAGCCAGACCAATGGCGATACCGATGAGCGCCAGCGACGCGCCGTGACCCAGCACCATGCCGGCGACTTGCGCCGACCGTGCTCCAAGGGCCATGCGTATGCCGATTTCACGCGTTCGTCGCGCGACCGCGAAGCTGACCACTCCGTAGATGCCGATGGCTGCAATGAACAATCCCACTAACCCGGCTGTGCCGAACAGCATCGATGTGACGCGCGGGAAGAACAATGATTCCTGCACATGGGATTCCATGCTTCCGATGAACTCGACCACAAGATTGGCGTCGATGGAGCGAAGCCTTTGTATCACAGCGCCGCTTACCGGCCCAGCGTTGGGCGCGGCCTTTACGACTAACGTGAAACCTCCGAACCCGGACGTATCCGCCGACGCGTCCAACAAGGGCCGGTAGAAGATCGCTCGCGGTTCGGCTTCTTGCACGGAGTTTGCCTTGGTATTGGCCACGACACCGATGATGCGAACCTCACGCGGGCCGTAGAAGAACGATCGTCCAATGGGATCCTGATCGGGAAACAACGTCTCGGCGAGTTCCATATTGACGACGGCTATTTCCTCACCCGATTTCTCGACGGAGAAATCCCGGCCGGCCAAGGGAATTCCCAGCGTTTCGAAATAGCGTGGGCCGACGGCCATGACCGTTGTCGGCGTCCATTCGCTGTTTGGAGCGTCGAAGTCGACCCGCACCGCCGTGTTGTTGGCGCCGAAGCTGAGAGGCAGGCGATTCACGATGCTGGCGGAAAGCACGCCCGGAATTGCCTCGACCTGTGTGAGAGCCTCGATCAACAACTGCCTCGTTCGATCCTCGCTGTAGTGATTGAGTCCCGGATCGAAGCCCGCTAGCAGCACGTTACGGGCGTTCATTCCCGTATCCGTATTTTGCAGATGAACCAGACTGCGAAGGAATAGCCCGGAGCAGATGACAAGCGAAGTGGAGATGGCGATTTGGGCGATCACCAGCGTGTTCCGCAGACCGAAGCGGCGAAGACCTCCGTGTTGCCCCCTATCGGATCGAAGGCTGCGGCTCAAGTCCGCGCGGGAGGAGCGAAAGGCGGGAACGACTCCGAAAGCGATGGCTGCGGAAAAGGACAGGCCGGCGGCGAAAAGTAGGACTCGGGCGTCGATCGGTATGGTGAGATCCACGGGAACCGGCAAGGGCAGGCCAAACCTCGCCAAGGACCGGACCACGAGGGCGGTCAGTCCAACTCCCGCAACTCCCCCCGCGAGCGCGAGCAACAAACTTTCGGCCGTGAGCTGACGTATCATGCGGCCCCGTCCGGAACCGATGGCCAAGCGTGTTGCGATTTCCTTGCTGCGGGCCGACGCGCGCGCCAGCATCAGATTGGCCACGTTGGCGCAAGCCGTCAGCAGGACGAGCAGGGTTATCGCACACAACAGCAAGAGCGTCGGCATCGCACTGCCGCGCACTCTCGCCAACAACTGGCCCGCTTGTTCCGCGCGAAACGTGCGGCTGGCGCGCATCCGCGGCACGCGTTCACGAATGCCTTCGGCCACTGACGCCAACTCCGCCTGCGCCTGAGGAATCATCGCGCTTGTCTTAAGACGGGCGAGGGCATAGAGCCAGTCCGCGCCGTACTCCGTCATGCGTCCGGGGCTATCCCCCAGCCGCTGCATCTCCGCGATTTGGGAGAACGGCAAGAAGAAGTCCGCCCGCAAAAGAACTTCGGTGCCCGCAAAACCGGCGCCGGTCACGCCGACGACGGTCATGGCCTTTTCGTTAAGACGTATCTCTCGTCCGACGATTGCCGGATCGCCAGCAAACGCCGTCGTCCAGAATCCATGCGAAAGAACGACTTTCGCCGGAGCCCCAGGGATGTCGTCTTCACCGTCGACGAAGCCGCCGCCTGCGACGAAAGAGGGCTGAACGACATCGAAGTAATTGCCCGTCACGAGAAAGCCCCAGTAACGCCTCGCCTCCTGCCCTTCGGGCCGGATCGCGCCTGCCAACAGCGGAGCGTAAGCGGCAACGCCTTGCAGCGCGCCTGTGCGTTCCCGAAGGTCTCTCACCTCCGCGAACGACAGCGTTTCGCCCGCGATGCCGTCCGATGACGTCGCCGAAATCGCCATCAACCGGCTCGGCTCCGCGACCGGCAGCTGCCGCAGCACCGCCGCGTTGACCAGACTGAAGATGGTCGTGCAGGCGCCGATGCCCAGCGCCGCGGAAACAATGGCAATGGCCGCGAAGCCCGGGTCGCGCCGGATGCCTCGGGCGCCGTAACGAATGTCTTGCCAAAAATCGGACCACCATCGGGAGATCCAGATCTCGCGGGACTCTTCTTGTTTGAGCCCGATGTTTCCGAATCGACGCCGCGCCTCTAGGCGAGCATCGCTTGCGTTCATCCCGTTTTCGATCAGTTCGGCCGCCTTCTCCTCGATGTGCATCTCCATCTCTTTCCGGAGGTCGGCTTCGCGCTGAGCGCGAGTGAGCCAGTAGCGGAGCCTCCTGATCGACATGCCGGGTTACTCCGTTTCCATGACCCTGGCGATGGCCAGCGTCAGGTGCTTGTAGCGATCTTGCTCGTGTGTGAGCTGCTTGCGGCCCTTGGCCGTGATCCTGTAAATCCGGGCGTGCCGCTTGTTCGGCGTCAAACCCCACTCGCCGTTGATCCAGCCGTTCAATTCCAACCTTTGCAGGGCGGGATAGAGTGAACCTTCTTCGATCAGGATCTCGTCGCCCGATGTGCGTTGGATGAATTGCACGATGGCGTAGCCGTGCAGGGCGCCGCGACTCAGCGTCTTGAGAATGAGCATGTCGAGCGATCCGGGGAGAGAATCATTCTTGGAGTTCTTGCGTCCCATGCCTAGAATTCTTAGTAGTGAGGTGAGTGTACACCACGGAGATTCGCAATGCAAAGAATTCTTTGTATGTGCGCCGGCCCCCGGGATTGCGCCGCACGCCTACCTCCGATATGCTGTGCGTGCCGGTACCAATTCCGACAGGTAGGGCCAAAACCATGACGAATAAAACCACTCGCCGCCATTTCTTCTTCGGTTCGCTGTTGACTGCCGCGATCCCCGCCGGAGGGTTTGGCGCGGTTCCCCAGTTGGGCAGATTGGGTTA
>CAMPKL010000250.1 GCA_946887065.1 uncultured Bryobacterales bacterium | reverse complement strand
GATCCGGGCGCACCTCGCCGCGGGCCGAACCCATGCTCGGCAGATAGATGGCTGAGCGGGGTCGTTACTTGAGTCGGCCGCCTGGCCTCAATCTGGGCATCGGGCCGCCGCTTTCGTTAACCTAACGGTTCCCGCTGATATCGAACCGACCCCCCCGAATGATCGAGTCCAAGCGCCATCGCATTCTGTTTGTTTGTATCGGCAACTCTTGCCGCAGTCCGATGGCCGAGGCGATCGCAAATGCCCGTCACGGGGACGTAATCGATGCATTCAGCGCCGGTCTTGGGCCGGCGACGATCGTGCAAGCTCTCACGTTCTCGTGCTTGCGCGAGATGGGCGTTGAGTTAGATCCCGGGAAGAGCCCGCAGCAGCTTGCCAAGGCCGATTGGGCTTCGGCGGATCTGATCGTGAACATGAGCGGTCACGGCGTGCTCCCGGTGATCCCGAACTACAAGGGAAATATTTTGATCTGGTATATCCCCGACCCGATCGGGCAGCCGATAGCCGCCTACCGCATGGCGCGGGACTTGATCCAACAGCAGGTAGACGCGCTCGCGGACGCGTTGCGCAACGGCACAAGGTTGCCCGGCCAGTAGGCCGGCCGGGATAATTGACTGCCATGCGTATCGGACTCGTGGGGTTGGGCTTCATGGGCGCTACACACGCGCGCGCCTGGCAGACCGTCCCTGGAGCGCGGCTAGATGCCGTTGTGAGCAGCGACGCGGAGAAGCTTGCCGGTGAGCTCAGCAAGGTGTCGGGCAATTTAGATCGCGGCGGTGAGCCAATGGATTTCAAGGATGCGCGGCGCTACGGCTCCTTCGCGGAGTTGATCCATGCGGGCGAGGTGGATGCGGTCGACCTATGCACTCCCAGTTACTTGCACGCCGATCAAGCGGTGGCAGCCCTGGAGGCCGGAAATCACGTGCTCGTCGAGAAGCCCATGGCCGCCTCGGCCGAGGGCTGCCGGCGCATGTTGGCCGCCGCCGCGGCAAACGGCAAAGTGTTGATGGTCGGCCACGTCTTGCGCTTTTGGCCGGACTACGTCGCGGCGCTGAATTTGGTGCAATCTGGTCAACTTGGCAAGTTGCGTTCCGCGTACTTAAGACGCAAATGTGCGGCGCCGGGCTGGAGCCCGTGGCTGAGAGACAAAGCGAAAAGCGGCGGCGCGGTCCTGGACCTGCTCATCCACGATTTTGACTACTGCCTGCAACTGGCGGGGAAGATTCAGCTAACGGCATCGACTTGATCGAGGCGCGGTTGGACTACGGCGACGGAGCGCCGCAAGTCGTTGTCTCTGGAGGCTGGCATCATCCGGCCAGTTACCCGTTCTCGATGGAGTTCACGCTCGTCTGCGATGAGGGAACTCTCGACTACCGCTCCGGGGACCGGCCTTTGACGCTTTATCGCGCGGACGGCTCCACGGACGCGGTCGGAACAGCGGAACACGACGCCTTCGAAGCGGAACTAACGGCATTCGTCAAGGCGTGCGCGGCCGGCAGGGCTCCGAGCGAATGTCCGCCGGAAGAATCCGCGGCGGCGGTCGCGATCGCTGAAGCCGCCGAACTTTCGCGCAGCAACGCTGGGGCGTCCATACCTTGCGGGGGAAAACGATGATGAGAAAAATGCAGCCGATGGAAGTAGGAGTCGTGTTCTGGACAGGCGGCGAACTTGGCGAGGAGCGGCCCGCCGCGGAGATCGCCGAAGCCGTGACTTCTCTGGGCGTGCGATGCGGCCAGTTGGCGATCCACGGCGGCGCGGATTTGAGCGATGAGAGCCGAGCGGCTTGGGCCGAGGCGATCGCGGCCAACGACCTCGCCGTGGCTACAGCCGTCGTCGCGTTCACCGGCGAGAGCTACGCCGATGCCGCCGCGGTCGACAGGACCGTGGGGTATGGTCCGGCAGCAACGCGCGGCGAGCGCGAGCAGCGGACCTACGAAGTGAGCGACTTTGCCGCGAAGCTCTCGATTCCGGGCCTGGCGACGCATATCGGCGCGATTCCGCGAGACGCCGGCGACCCGGGGCATAGAGAAATGCGTGACTTGGTCCGGCGTCTTTGCGATCACTGCGCCTCGCGCAACCAGACCTTCGCGCTGGAGACGGGCCAAGAGTCGGCAATGGAACTGAAACGGTTCATTGTGGAGGTGGACCGCGAGAACCTCAAAGTGAACTTCGATCCGGCCAACATGTTGATGTACGGCAGCGGAGACCCCATCCAGGCTCTTGGGACCGTGGGCCAATGGGTCGTCACGGTCCACTGCAAGGACGGAGTGGGTCCAACGCAGCCTGGCCAACTGGGACACGAGACTCCGCTGGGCGAGGGGCAAGTCGGCATGGAACGCTTCGTCGCCAAGTTGCGTGAGATCGGCTACCAGGGGCCGCTGGTCATCGAACGCGAAATCTTGGGCGAGGCGCAGCGCAAGGACATACGGCAAGCGATCGCCTTGCTGAACCGCCTGCGGCTGCCCTCCTAGGCCGCCGGAAGATCGTGCACGCGGACGCTCCAAACCCAGGCCAAATAAGCCCCGACAAGAATCAGGCCGATACAGAGGCCGATCCACACTCCGGAGGCGCCCCAGCCCAAATGCAGGCCCAGAAAGTATCCAATGGGGAGCCCGATGAACCAGTGGCCGAATAGGTTAGCCAGCATGGGCGTGCGAGTATCGCCTGCGCCGCGTAGAGCCCCCGTCGCGACGACCTGAAATCCGTCAAACAACTGGAACACAGCCGCGACAGCCAACAGCACCGCGCCGGTCGCCAACACCGCTGGGTCGTGGGAAAAGAAGCCGACGATGATACCGGGAAAGAGCAGAAAAACCACTCCGGCCGACGCCATGAAAAGCGCCCCCAACGTGAGCGCCACGAAGCCCGACCGGCGGGCGCCCAGGTAGTCCTGGCGGCCGATAGCCTGACCCACGCGGACTGCCGCGGCCGTCGAAATGCCGAGAGGAACCATGAAAGTTACCGAAGCGGCCTGCAAGGCCACCTGATGCGCGGCGAGCGGGACCGCGCCCAACGTACCTATCAAGACCGTGGCCAACGCGAAGACGCCGATCTCAAGTCCTCGTTGCAGGGCGGCGGGAAAGCTCAGGCGCGCCAGGCGCGTAATGCGAGCCCATTCAATGCCTCGATCCGCCTCAAAAAGCCCCGTCCGGTCACGCCCGGCTTGCCACACGATGTAAGCCAACAAGGCCAGGCACATATAGACGCGCGAGGCGCAACTGGCCCAACCGGCGCCGGCCGTCCCGAAGGCGCGGGCGCCTAGGTTGCCGAAGATGAAAATCCAGTTGGCGATGACGTTCACCAAATTCGCCGACAACATGACGACCATCACCGGACGAACATGATTCATGCCCTGCAGATAGTGGCGAAACCCCATGAACGCCAACAGCGGAACCGTGCTCCACAACAAGGCGTTGGTGTAAGAGGCGGCCTGAACCGCTACGTCGGCATCGAGCCCGAATTCGGGCAACAGATCGACAGCCAAAAAGAGGGGCAGCATAAGCGCCACGCCCAGGGGAACGGCTGTACACAGCGCGTGGAACAGCCAGCGATGGCACTCTTCGAAACGGCCGGCGCCAAACGCTTGGGGTATGAGCGTGTCTAAGCCGAGCAACATCCCCGTTCCGACGACTCCGACCGCATAGAACAGGACTGTACCGATGGAAACCGCGCCGATCGCTTCCGCGCTGAGACGCCCGACCATCATCGTGTCGACCACGCTCATCGCCATCCAGCCTAGTTCCGCTGCAACAACGGGGAGGCCTATGTGCAGCATCGGCCGAAACTCATCAACGAACCGTGTGCGATCGCTTGGAACTGAGAGTTGGCTCAACCGGACGCTCCTGCTGCCATCTTCGCCGATTGGAGATGCCCCACTGTGCGGTCTAGGTAGGTCCTAAGGGTGTTTTGGAGTGCTTCTCAATCCCCCGCCCTGTGTGGCGATGGCGTTTGATATGGGATACTGGCCCAAAGTCCGGCCGCACGGCTGTGCGGCGGGACTTCGTGCACGCTGTGGCTCAGGGACAAAAAATCGAACTCCAGGCCGCTCACCCGCTTCCGCCGCTGATTCTGCATCCGTTTACGGAGTCGGCGGCCACGGCTCAGGTGTTGGAGAGCGCTAGGGCTTCCTTGTCGATGATCAACGACGATGAAGGTTCTCAGAAGGAGAAGGACGCGCTCGAACGGCAGATGATCGAGGGTCGCTTCACTGAGTTTCGGATGCTTTTTTACGTGGGCAAGGATATTTGCCGCTGGCTTGATCAGTGCGTCGACACCTGCGGCAGGGACCCCGAATTGATTTCCCTGCGGCTGCCGGCCCAGAGTTTCGCGCGCCTGCTGATTGAGCAGACGCCGGAAGACGTCGCCACTAAGCTGCGCGGATGGGGAGTCGTCGAGTATGCGCGGATTTTCTCGCGCTCGATCGGCATCTTCACGCAGTTCCGGCTGCCGCCCACCCCGGAAATGTTACAAGCCCGTTATCTGCGGCACTACTACCGCTACGCGGACTATGCCTACACGGCCTGGAAGGATCTCGACAAGGGACCTGAGTTGCAGTTTGCGAACTTCCCCTTCGCGCTTTTCGCGTCAGGCGAGTACACCCGCAAATTGGAAGAAGAGTGGCGCGAGGGCTAGGTCGTCGCTTGCGCGCTTAGTCCGGGAGCCGAAAGCAGGCCCTCGTCCGCCAAACACGCGAAAAGTTGTTCGTCGTGGTTGAGGTCGAGAAAGAAGCCGTACTTCAGCATGTCCTTGGCTTCCTTCAGGGATGGAGCGTACTCCAGGCTAAGCCGGGCAAGTTTGCCCCCGGCTGCCTCATGTACGCCGATATACCAAGCATCGCCTTCGTTGAAAACGCCTAGGCGCATGGTGCGTCCTTGGTACTGGAACCGGCCTTCGGTTCCTCTCGCTTGAATGAGTTCGACGCCCGCCTCGTTGTAGGTCACCATCGTACTTCCTCTAGCACTCTCAGTATGCCAGACGTTTGGGAAGCGCGGGAGGTTGCAGGCTGCGTAGGAAACCCGAGAACAGCAGGTAAAGCGCCTGACGGCGCCGAGCCCACTTTAGCTATGCCGGATTACCAGGACGTCGCCGTCTTGGACGATGTATTCCTTGCCCTCTAGACGTAGTTCGCCCGTCCCTTTTGCGCCGGAGTAGCCGCCTAGATCGAGGAGCCGCCGCCAGTTGATCGTCTCGGCGCGGATGAACTTTTTTTCGAAGTCGCTGTGAATGGTTCCGGCGGCTTTCGCGGCCTTGGTGCCCTTGGGAATCGTCCAGGCGCGTACCTCCGTCTCGCCGGCGGTCAGGAACGACATCAAACCGAGCAGATCGTAACTGGCTTCGATAACGCGGTCCAAACCGGGCTCCGCGAGGCCGTAGGTACCCATTAGGTCGGCCGCTTCGACGGGATCCAACTCAGCGAGTTCCGCCTCAACGGAGCCGCAGACTGCCGCGACAGCGATGTTTTTCTTACCCTGCAGCCACTCGCCGCGGTACTTCTCCTCGATTGCCTTTAGCTCGGGCGCTTGGTCTTCGCCAAGGTTCAAAACCAGCAGCATGGGCTTCTCGGACAAGAACTGGAATCCGCGTAATCGTTTCTGATCCTCGGCGTCCAGTTCGAGCTCCCGCAACGGCTGCTCATTTTCCAGAGCGGTCTGGCACCTTTCGAGCAGATCTTTTTCTTTCGGCAGATCAGGCGTGCGCAGCTTCTTGAGATCCTTCTCCACCCGGGCCAAGCGGTTCTCCACAACCTGCAAGTCATTGAGAATCAACTCCGTTTCGACGTTTTGCCAGTCGCGCTTGGGATCGATCAAACCGTCGGCGTGGGCAACGGTCTCGCTTTCGAAACAACGTAGGACGTGGGCGAAGGCGTCGACCGCTCGCAGGCTGGCGATGTAACTGGGTTCGCGCAGGGCATCGCGAGACATGGCCGGCATGTCGACATACTCAACGGTCGCATAGGTAATCTTCGGCGGCTCGAAGATCTTGACCAGTTCGTCGACCCGTTTGTCCGGGACTTTGGCGACGCCGATTTGCAACTTCGTCGAGCCGACTCGCCCCTCGCTGGCCGCCCCCGTAAGGATCGTGAATAAAGAAGTCTTTCCGACTTGGGGAAGTCCAATGAT
>CAMPKL010000249.1 GCA_946887065.1 uncultured Bryobacterales bacterium | reverse complement strand
GAAGTAAGAGGCTATTCCTGCTGATGTGCGGCGCGGGCATGGACGCGAATGCCGTGTACACCTTGGACTTGGGGCTCAAACGTCAGGTCGGAATCTTTGCCTACATTTGGAGCGGCTTGCAGCAACTGGCGCGGCCGTTGAGCGCCATCACCGTGCTGTTGGGAGAAGAGCAGTGGACGGGCGGGCTGGTCGTGGTCTCCAAGAGCAGGCTCTATGGCGGCGGGATGGTGCTGACGCCGAGCGCCCATCTACTGGCCGATCGCTTCGATATTGTTTGCTTCCGGTCGCAATCGCCGCTGGGGTATCCCGGATATCTGGCTGCCGTGGTGACGAGGACGATGAATCGGCTCAAGGGCGTAATCCACCGGCAGTTCGCCAGCCTGGAAGTTGTCGGACTTGATGGAGCCTCAGGCGCTTACGTCCAAGTAGACGGCGAATTGGCGGGATGCCTTCCAGTGCGGATCAACATGGGTCCGGCAAAAGTAAAATTATTAGCCCCGCCGGAATACTGGGCGCGCCGCGAGGGCAATGGATAATCTGACGCATTCGCTCGTCGGGCTGTTAATCGCGCGGGCCGCTCCAGGGCCTGCCGTGCCGCGCGCTGCGGCTCTTTGCATCGTCGCAGCCAATATCCCCGACGCGGATATCGTTACGATGTTCGACCCGGCCATGTATTTGGTGTACCACCGGCACATCACGCACGCGATCGTTGCGATTCCATTGATGGCGGCATTGGCGGTCGGATTGGTGAACGCTTGGGGCCGGAGAGCCGGGCGTACGGAGCTTTGGCGGCAGTGGGCTCTGGCACTAGCGGGTGTAGGGTCGCACGTCGGGTTGGACATGATGAACTCCTACGGCGTGCGCCTGTGGCTGCCGTTCTCCGCGGAGTGGTCGAGTTTGGACTTGTTCTTCATCATCGATCCCTTGATTTGGGCGATGTTGGCGGCGGCGGTGTTGATTCCCTTGCGTTGGCCTGTGCGGGCCTGCGCGGCGCGTATGAGTCTGGCTGGGTTGGTGGTCTACGCCCTCGCATCGCTGTGGATACGAAATGGGGTGGAGGCGCGTGTCGCCGGAATGAAAATCGCTGGGGAGGATGCAGTCGAGTTGCGGCTGTTTCCCGCGCCGTGGACCCCGTGGAATTGGGGCGCGTACGCGCGAACGGAGTCCGGGCAATATTCACTCAATCCGGGCAACGGTCAGTACACTGAGTTAGCCCCGCCCCAGGCCAACGTACTGGACGAACTGCGCAAGACAAGCCTCGGCAGGGCCTACTTGCAGTTCGCGCAGTTTCCCGTCGTGATGGCGGAACCGGGCGGCATCGTCCTGGGAGACATCCGCTTTGTCCGCAACGGCCGTTTGGGCTTTACCTGCCGCTTTGACGTCGACGAAGCGGGACGGATCACTTACGGCCGTTTCGAGTTCTAGATTTCCCCTTCTTCGACTTTGCGCGCCGACCAGCGGTTAATCGCGACGAAAACCAAGACCAGGGCGAGTCCGAAGCCGGCGGCGGCCCAGGCGTTGTCCTTGAGCAGCTGCGGAGTTCCCTCGCCGTACTTGAGGGCCAGCGCGGCTTCGCCGAAATAGCGGATTGCGCGGCCCACCGTCGCGGCCAGGATGAAGGGCAAAATCGGCATCTGGAACACGCCGGCGGCGATCACGAACAGCTTCGTCGGCAGGGGCAGGGGGATCATCATCGGCGGGATGACCGCGGCGGCGCCGTATTGATTAGTCAGCGACTCGAGACGATCCATGCCCGCCGGCGAGACGCGCTTGAGCAGCATGGCGCGGCCGCCCCGGCGAGCCGCGCCGTAGAGGATCAGCGAGCCGGCCACCGAGCCGAAGACGGCAATGCTCGCCGCGAGCCAGGCCGTCGAGGGAGCCGCGATGACCTGCGTGATCAACAGCGCATCGACGCCTTGCGGCAGCGGCACAAAGGCGGAGTCGCCGAAAGCGACCAATAGAAGGCCCCAGGGCCCGAGAGTCGCCATGCTCCCGACGAGCCAGTTCCCAAATTCTTTCATGCCGTTTAGCTGGTCTTATCTTTCGACCAACAGAGGTCGTAGAGGCTGCAAACGTGACACTTTGGTTTGCGTGCCACGCACACTGCCCGGCCGTGGTGGATGATCTGGTGAGAGAAAAGCACCCAACGCTTCTTGGGGATAATCTTGGTCAAGTCTTGTTCAATCTTCTGCGGATCGGCGGCCTTCGTGAGGTCGAGCCGGTTCGAGATCCGCGAGACGTGAGTATCGACGACGATGCCGCTGGCGATGCCGAACCAAGAACCCAGTACGACGTTCGCCGTTTTGCGCGCCACGCCGGGGAGCGTCAACAACTCCTCCATCGAAGCCGGTACTTCGCCATTGTATCGTTCGACGATGCCCTTAGCCGCGCCGATTAGATTCTTTGCCTTATTGCGGAAGAAACCCGTGGTACGCACCAACTCTTCCACGTCCGCTTGCGCCGCGACGGCCATTGCTTCGACCGAGGGATAAGCGGCGAAGAGCGCCGGGGTGACCATGTTGACCCGCACGTCGGTGCATTGCGCCGAGAGGATCGTGGCGGCCAACAGTTCCCAGGCGCTGGAGTGGTGGAGCGCACAGACGACGTCCGGGTAGTCCTGATTGAGCCGTCTCAGGATCAGGCTTACGCGGCGAGCCTCATCGGCGACGCTCGCCTTCGCTAACGCAGGTTTCATCAACACCATCTTCTCGTAATCAGACCATCGGGAAGAAGATCGTGCCGAGCCAGGCGAACAGAAATGCAGCGAGTCCCATGGCCGAAAGCGACATGCTCTTCGTCTTGAGCGCTTCCATTTCAGTCAGCCCCGTCATGGTTTTGTATACCCAGAATCCGCTGTCGTTCATCCAGCCGGCCATAATGCTGCCTCCGCCGGTCGCGATCAGCAGGTACACGGGATGGTAGGGCAGCGGCGTCTCGGTGACGAGCGGGGCCAGCATTTGAGCCACCGTGATCATCGCGACGGTGGCCGAACCCTGCGCGATGCGCAGCATCATCGCCACGCCGAAGGCCAGAACGAGGTAGGAGATGCCTAAATCCGAAGCCCCCTGGCTCAGCGAATCGGCAACGCCGGCGGCGACCAACATGCCGCCAAAGGCCCCGCCGCCCGCGGTAATCATGATGATCAGCCCGGCGTCCTTGATGGCCTTCTCCGCGGGTGTGGCCAACTCGCGAATACTCATTCGCTTATGCCGGGCCAAGACCCACAAGGCGCAGGCGGCCGACAAAATGAGCGCCAGGTTGGCGTTGCCCCAAAAAACCATCTGCTGGGCAAATGCTGTTCCCGGAAAAAACGTATTGGCGACGGTATTTCCCGTGATGAGGACGACAGGCAGAGCGATGGGCAGCATCGAGACGAAGAATCCTGGCAACTCGCTCTCGGACCGGTTGGCGATTTCTTCCAGCTCCGCCAACGAGGCGCCAGGGGCCTCCCGAATCGGGATATTCAACTTGCGATCGATCCAAACCGCGTACAACCACGCAGCCAGGGATGAGGGGACGGCGATCACCAAGCCCACGATCATCACCAGCCCGATGTCGAGATTCATCGTGGCCGCCATGGCCAGCGGTCCCGGCGTCGGCGGAACGAACACGTGCGTCGCGACGCCGCCGGCGCCGATCGACAGCGCGTTCAACACATACCGCCTGCCGCCATTGCGAATCGTCATCGCTCTGGCAAGGGGGATCAACAAATAAAAGACGGTGTCGTGAAATACCGGTATGCTCAGCACGTACCCGCTGATCAGCATCGACAGCGACGAGTATTTTTCGCCCAACCAGCGGATGAACTGCCGCGTGATCTTGTCAGCCGCGCCGCTCTCCATCAGCGAATGGCCAATCAATGCGGCCATGGCAATCGCCACGCCTATACGTCCGACGATATCGCCAAAGCGCGTCGTCACTTCCGTGAGCACGCTGTCGAGCGGAATGATCGGCGATAAAATGCCGATCAAAATCGCCGAAAGGATCAAGGCGACGAAAGCGTTGATCTTGAAGCGGATGATCAGCAGGAAAACCGCGATGGTGGCAATGAGAAGAACGAGTAGCGGATGCATCGTGACCTGCTCTAGCGGCGAACGGCCATGATAGCTGACTGGAGGCCAAAATCGAACGGCTCAGTGCGCGCAGATCACTTCTGCGATTCCCAGCGCGCCTGTTTCCGAGAGAGTAAACAGGACTAGTTCCGCCGGATCGCCCTGCTTGAGAAAGCCGCTCCGCTCATCCAAGGCAATCGCCCGGGCGGCGTTTACCGAGGCCATGCGAGTCGCCTGTTCCACGCTAATGCCCGCAAATCGCATGACGTTTTCCACTGCTTTGTCCATGCGCAAGGATGAGCCCGCCAGGCGCCCATTAGGGAGTTGCACGCTGCCGTCTTCAGATAGGCGCACCTGCTGGGAACCGAGTTGATGCAGGCCCGGCGCGCATCCGGCCGGGGCGACGGCGTCGGTCACCAGGAATGCCCGCTCGGGTCCTTTTGCCCGGACCGCGATCTTGACAAACTCGGCCGAGAGGTGGATGCCGTCGACAATCAGACCCGCAGAGAGGCGATCATCCGCCATCTGCTGAAGGATGTAGTTGCTGCCCTTCGGTAAGACCGCGTGTGCGCCGTTGCCCAGATGCGTCGTCATCGTCGCGCCGGCCCTGACCGCATCCTCGATCTGCTCGGCCGTCGCTCCGGTATGCCCGATGGAAACCGTCACGCCGGATTTGGCCGCGTATTCAACCAACGCGAACGCGCCCGGAGATTCCGGCGCCAGCGTCAATAACCGTATTAGACCTCCCGCTGCATCCTGCAATCGTTTGAATTCATCGACGGAGGCGGGGCGGACGTGTTCCACAGGATGAGCGCCGCGCGGCCCGTCCTCGGGCGATATCCACGGCCCTTCCACGTGAAAGCCGGCGATCGAGGCGCCTTCGGCGAGTTCGTCCTTTGCGCGCGCGAGATTCGCTAGGCACGTCGCCATCTCATCGAGGTCGCCGGTGATAACCGTGGGCAACAGGCGCGTCACGCCGGTCTTGCGCTGGGCCTGAATCGAGCGGCCAATCTCGTCCGTCGTCGTTGCCGGCGAATTGTAGTCCACCCCGGCGAAGCCGTTTACCTGCAGGTCGATCCAGCCGGGCGAAATCCACTTGGAAACAGACTCGCCAGGTCGCGGCTCTATTTTTGTGATGAGCCCATCGGCGACGGTGACGGCTATCGGCGTTCCGCTCGCGGGGGACAGTCCTGTGTAGGTCGTGCTAGATTCCAAGTCTCCAGTTTCAGGAGACGGACTTACCAATGCAAGCGACAATCGGCGGCCGCGCAATCAGTTACTTTGTTGAGGGCGAGGGAATCCCCTTGCTGTTGATGCACGCCTTTCCCCTGAACCGGACCATGTTCGACGCGCAATTGCGCGTTCTTTCGCGCATGGCGAAGGTCATTGTCTTCGATGTTCCGGGATTGGGACAGTCCGCGCCAGGGCCGGTGGGAATGGACGATCAGGCTCGCGTCGCGGAAGGTTTGCTCGATGTGCTGAAGATCGACAAAGCGGTCGTGGGCGGCATCTCGATGGGCGGCTATGCGGCGTTTTCGTTTGCCAGGATCTTTCCCGAGCGTCTCTTGGGGTTGTTATTGGCCGATACGCGGGCCGGCGCCGATACGGCCGAGGTGCGATCCGGGCGCCTAAAGTCCGCCGATTTCGTGCTGCAGCATGGCTCAGCGGAGCTAGCGAAACAGCTGTTGCCGAAGTTTTTAGGCTCTGAGGCGCAGTCGGACGAGAAGATCGCCGGCAACGTGCGCGAGATGATTCAAGCAGCTCCGCCGAAAGTTGTCGCCGAACTGCTGAGCGCACTCGGCAGCCGTCGCGACAGCACCGACCTGCTCTCGATGATTAAGGTTCCGACGCTGGTGATCTGCGGCACCGAAGACGCCATCACGCCTGCAGCGGAGGCCCGCCAATGGTCTTCAAAAATAGCGGGCGCACAATACGTAGAGATTCCCGGCGCCGGTCACCTGGCGAACCTCGAGCGCCCGGAACATTTCAACCAGGCCGTAAGCCAGTGGCTAAAGGCTCTCCGCCAATAAGCGTTGCGCATCGGCCACGATCTCAGCCGCAACCGAGGGCTCTTCGCCGTGATAG
>CAMPKL010000248.1 GCA_946887065.1 uncultured Bryobacterales bacterium | reverse complement strand
AATAACGCCGTGCCCACGCGCACCAGGGTCGCCCCTTCCTCAATCGCAACTTCCAAGTCGTCGCTCATGCCCATTGAAAGTTCGTCCATCTGAAGGGATTGCGCCAGATTGCGCAACTCAGCGAAGTAGGGGCGCGCCGTCTCCGGCTTCTCCGACCAGGGCGGCATGGTCATCAGACCGCGCAACCGCAGCTTTTCGCACTCGCCTACAAAGGCTGCCAGTTCACCCAGATCCCCCGGCGCAATACCGGTTTTGGAAGCTTCGCCCGATAACTTCACTTCAATGAAAACGTCCTTCACGCTCTCACTCTGCTCATTCAACCGCCGGGCGACCTTCATGCTGCTCACCGTCTGAATACAGTCAAACAGATCGCACGCTAGCCGCGTCTTGTTGCTTTGCAATTCACCAATGAAGTGGAAGACAGCGCCCGGGAGCTTCGGCAACTCCGGCTTCTTGGCCTGAAACTCCTGGATGTAGTTCTCGCCAAACTCGCGCTGTCCCGCCTCGTACGCCTCGATAATTGCCGAGACAGGCATCGTCTTCGAAACAGCAACGAGCGTGATGTCCGCCGCCTGCCTGCCCGCCCGCGCCGCAGCCTCCGCGATCCGCCCCTGGACACGCTGCAACCGGTCGCGGATCGACTCGCCCATCGCTGTAGTCTAGTCCGCCGTCTCGCGCAACAAGCGTGCGGCGTCCAGAGCGCCATAAGTGAAGATGACATCGGCGCCCGCTCGCCTCAGACAGACCAGCGACTCAAGCAGGCACTTGTCGTAGTCCAGCCAGCCGTTCTGAGCCGCCGCCTTCAGCATCGCGAACTCGCCGGACACGTGGTACGACGCAATCGGCAGAGCCGTCGCCTCACGCGCCAGACGCACCACGTCTAAGTAGGGCAATCCCGGCTTGACCATGATCCAGTCCGCGCCTTCCGCCTCATCCAGCGCAATCTCTCGCAGAGCCTCGCGCGAGTTGTGCGGATCCATCTGATAGGTCTTCTTGTCCCCGCTCTTTGGGGCCGAATCCAGCGCGTCCCGGAACGGCCCGTAAAACCCCGAGGCGTACTTCACGCAATAGCTGCAAATGCAAGTCTTCGTGAAACCCGCCTCATCGAGAGCCGTGCGAATCGCCTCGACCCGCCCATCCATCATGTCCGAGGGCGCCACCACATCGGCGCCCGCTTCGGCCTGTGAGACCGCCATCTTCGCCAGCAAGGGTAAGGTCTCGTCGTTGACGATCTCCCCGTCGCGGACTACGCCATCGTGGCCGTCGGAGGAATAAGGGTCTAGCGCCACATCGGTAATTACAAGCAAATTGGGGGCGCTTCGCTTAAGCGCGCGGACGGTGCGTTGTAACAGTCCGTTCGGATTTAAACTCTCCGTACCGGTGGGGTTCTTCAGTTCATCCGCCAGGGCAGGGAAGACGGCAAAACCCGCAATTCCGAGTTCCGCGGCAATGTCGGCATCTTTGACCAATTCGTCGATGCTGTACCGTACAACGCCCGGCATGGACGGAATTGGCCGTCTGATTTGTTCGCCTTCTTCGACGAATACAGGTAATACAAGGTTCGCCGGACGCAGCGTCGCTTCCTGCGCAAGCGCCCGAATAGCTCGACTGGAGCGGTTTCTGCGAGGTCGCTCAATCATCTTCAACAATGGTAAGTGAAACTCAAGATGCCGTGATAGGCGGCAAAACAAGGTTTGACCGGCGGTCGGCCGCTCTCTAACATGGGGACTTCCTTGGCGGCCACGATGTCGGTATCTTCTCCTCCAACGCCCATCTTGCCGGCCTTTGAGCGAGCTGCAGCCCTGCAAAGATTCCGCGACGTCCGCCACGCTTCCGCGCGGATCTGTTTGCCGCTCGCCATCGAAGACTACGTCGTGCAGACCATGCCCGACGTCAGCCCTCCTAAATGGAATTTGGCGCACACTTCCTGGTTTTTTGAGACGTTTCTGTTACGGCCCTTCGCATCCGCTTACCACGAAGCCCATCCGCAGTTCGGCTTCTTGTTCAATTCTTACTATGAAGCCGTGGGCGAAAGACAGCCTAGGCATCGCCGCGGAATGCTTTCCCGCCCGACGGTCGCCGAAGTCTATGAATATCGCCGACACATCGACCAGGCGATGAGCGAACTGATCGATTCCGCGGAGGAGCCGCAATGGCGCGAGATTCTGCCTCTGCTGGAATTGGGTCTCAATCACGAGCAGCAACATCAGGAATTGATGCTCACCGACGTCAAGCACATCCTTGCCGCAAATCCTCTCCAGCCTGCCTACGCCTCCGCCCGCCCGGCTACTCAATCCGCACCCGCAAACCTCACGTGGCAAGAATTTTCCGGCGGGCTCATAGAGACCGGCTGGGACGGCGCCGGCTTCGCCTTCGATAACGAAGGTCCGCGGCATAAGAACTATCAGCAGCCCTTCCGCATTGCCTCCCGCCTAACGACGAACGCCGAGTTTCTTGAGTTCATCGCTGACGGTGGTTACAGCGAGCCGCGTTTCTGGCTGTCCGAGGGCTGGGCGGCCGTCCAGGCGGAAGGCTGGCGCATGCCCCTTTATTGGGAAGAACGCGATGGGGAATGCCGTACCTTTACCCTGTCGGGCGTCCAACCGATCGCTGCCCACGAGCCCGTCTGTCACGTCAGCTTTTTCGAAGCCGACGCTTTCGCCAGTTGGTCCGGCAAGCGCTTGGCCACTGAATTTGAGTGGGAACAGGCCGCAGTCGGCGTCCCTGTCGAAGGCCGCTTTCTCGACCCCGGCGCCCCCTGCCATCCGCAGGCCGCGCCCAACCAGCCTGGCCTGTTGCAGCTGTTCGGCGATGTTTGGGAGTGGACCGCCAGCCCCTACCGTCCTTACCCCGGCTACCGTCCCGCCGAAGGCGCCGTCGGCGAGTACAACGGCAAATTCATGTGCAACCAGTTCGTGCTGCGCGGCGGCTCTTGCGCCACGCCGGCCGGTCACATTCGCCCAACTTACCGGAATTTCTTTCCGCCGTCCGCCAGATGGCAGTTCAGCGGCATACGGCTCGCCGAGGACGTATGAGCAGCACCCTCTTACGATCCGTCGACTTTTTCGACCTGCACCCCGAACCGGGCGACCTCCGCGCCGAGGTCTTAGCCGGTCTGCGCCGAATGCCAAAGTCTCTTCCGCCGAAGCTCTTCTACGATCAAACCGGCTCCAAGCTGTTCGAGAAAATCACCGCCCTGCCCGAGTACTACCCCACTCGCGCGGAGATCGCCACGCTCGAAGCTTGCGCACCGGAAATCGCCCGTCTCGCCGGCGACGGTTGCGTCCTCATTGAATACGGCAGCGGTTCCAGCCGCAAGATACGCATTCTCCTCGACGCTCTCAACGGCCGCTGCCAATACGTCGCCATCGACATCTCAAGGCAGCAACTCATTGAATCGACCGCCCGATTAGCCGCCGAATACCCCGCCATCGATGCCATTGCCGTCTGCGCCGACTACACGCGACCTTTCGAACTGCCCGCCGAGACGCGGCCCGCCGCGGGCCGCCGCATCGTCTTCTTTCCCGGTTCGACCATCGGCAACTTCACTCCCACCGAGGCCAAGGAATTCCTGACCAACACCGCTGGTCAAATCGGCCCTAACGGCGGGCTGCTCATCGGCGTCGATCTAAAAAAGGACCCCGCCACGCTCGAAGCCGCCTACAACGACTCGCAAGGCGTCACCGCGCAATTCAATCGCAACCTTTTGGCGCACATAAATCGCATTGTAGGGGCCGATTTCGAACCGGCGTCATTTCGGCATTGCGCCTTCTACAACGAATCCGCCGGTCGCATCGAAATGCACCTGGTCAGTCTTCGCGACCAACTCGTCACCGTCGCCGGCGAGCGGATTCCGTTCCGCCAGGCGGAATCCATCCACACCGAGAACTCCTACAAGTTTTCCATCGAAGAGTTCCAGCAACTAGGCCGCGACAGCGGCTTTCGTCCCGAAAGGGCGTGGACGGACGCCGGCAACCTATTCAGCGTTCACTACATGACCGTGGCTGATTCGCTGCCCGCCTAATCGAAGACGACTGTCTTGTTGCCGTACTTCAACACTCTATCTTCGAGGTGATGCCGTACCGCCCGAGCCAGTACCATCTTCTCCAGGTCTCGGCCTTTCCTCACAAGATCACTTACTAAATCGCGGTGTGAACAACGCACCACGTCCTGCTCGATAATCGGTCCTTCGTCCAACTGCGAAGTCACAAAATGCGCCGTGGCCCCAATCAACTTCACGCCGCGTTGGTAAGCCTGATGATAAGGTTTGCCGCCAATAAACGCAGGCAAGAACGAATGATGAATGTTGATGACCGGCACGCCGGCGTGATCGATAAAATCAGCGCTCAGGACTTGCATGTACCGGGCCAGGACTACTAGATCAACCTCGCTCTCGCGCAGCAGCGCTAATTCCTTCTGTTCCTGCGCGGCCTTATTGGCGGAGTCAACCGGCACATACTCGAACCGCGAGCCGAACCCGCGCACCGTCTCCGCCAAATCCGTGTGGTTCGAGATCACCAGCGGAATCTCCGCGTGGAACTCGCCGGCGCGGCTTCTCCACAGCAAATCGACCAAGCAGTGATCATACTTCGAGACGAACAGCGCGACTCTCTTGGGGCGATCCGAGTAGCGCAGACTGGTCTGCATCCCGAATCGCTTGCTCACCTCGTCGATCGCTCGCTCGACTTGCGCCCCGTCGGCCCTCAAGTGCGAAACATCGAACCGTATGCGCTGAAAAAACATATCAGCTTCCGGGTCCGTGTGTTGATCGGCGTCGAGAATATTGCAGCCCGCGCCGGCGATGGCCGCGGCGATCGCCGCAACAATGCCCCGCTGGTCCGCGCAGGAGACCAATAAGGTTGCGACTCTCTGAGGAGGTTTACTCAATCCCGGATTGTATCAACGTGCTGCAAACAGGCAGGTCCCGATCTCGCCGACATGCGGCAGTATTTTCAGGGGCTCGAACTCCTCGAACTCGTGCGCTTCGGTGACGCCTGACAAGACGGCGACGAATTGCATTCCCGCTCGCGCGGCGGCCTTGGCGTCCGTCGTGCTGTCTCCCACATAAATCACCTCGGCAGGCTGCGCCCCCAGGTTCTTCGCGGCGGTCAGCAGCCCCTCCGGGTCCGGTTTGTGTTCAGCGACGTTATCTCCGCCTACAATCACCGAAAAACCGTCGATCAACGACTCTCTTTCTAGGACGTCGACGATCCTCTGGCGCCACTTCGTCGACACGATGCCAGCCGCCACGCCCGCTTCCCGCAATGCCTGTACTGCCGCATGAGCCTCGTCGTAGAGGTAGGTCTGCTCGACCATGATCACATCGGACCGCTTTCTCCAGTGCGCGCGGAACTCCTGTTCCCGATGCCGATGCTCATCGCCTGCGAGCCGCGCCAGAGTATCGGGTATCGACAATCCGATTGTTCGCCGAATATCGGCGGCCGCCGCTTGCTCCAAACCCATGCTCGCCAGGGCTCCATTGCAACAGTCGACCACAGCCGACGACGAGTCGGCGAGGGTGTAGTCAAAGTCGAACAAGACTGCTTTCGCGCGGAACGGCAAGCTATTCCCATCATGCCAAAAAAAGCGGCGCCGATATTCTCGACGCCGCTCCGCGTTGTGCCAACTGCTTTTCTGCTTGCTTACTTCTCAGTCAGAGGAACAAAAACCGTCACGTCGACGCGCCGATTCTGCTGACGCGCCTCGCGGGTGCTCTCGCCCTCGATCTCACCCAAACCAACGCGGTGAATCGCTCGCAGCGGGATGCCGTGTTCAGCAGCCAGCGTGCGAACCACCATTTCGGCGCGGCGTTCACTCAGCCGCACGTTGTAGTCCGGGTCACCGGTGCTGTCGGTGAATCCCCGCACTTCGACCACGAAGACCTTCTTGCCCGACGTCGCGCCGGCGATGTTTTCAAGCTGAGCCTTCGCGTCATCCGTCAACGTGGCGGAGTCGAAGCCGAACGCCACCGATTCCTTCGCCGCCTCGCGATAAGTCGACATGTCGGCGAGCGTCTTATCGACTCGGGTGAAGCCGGCATTCGCCGCCGTCTCAACTTCCCCGGCTCGGGCGACAGCTCGGTCTGCAGTGCTTTGGGCCGCTACGGCCTTGCCGTCGGCGGTCCTGGCGTCTTCCAGGGC
>CAMPKL010000247.1 GCA_946887065.1 uncultured Bryobacterales bacterium | reverse complement strand
GTCGAGGGAATCCACACGTCGATACCGTTGCAACAGCGTATTCTTGCCGACGAGGGCTTTATCGGCGGCGATTACGATACGCACTTCATTGAGCGCTTGCTTTCGCACCAGCCTGCTCGAACCGTTTCTTAAGTCCCCGCGCCGCCGCCTGGCAGGCAATGTAGCTTCCGCCAAGCGGTGCAAACAGACGATCGATCCAAAACGTTCCCCGTAAGTAGTAGGCATCGATGCGCTCAAGCGCTTCGAACCTAGAGCCCGTCGTCACGAAACCCATGTCGGTCGAAAGTCCAACTCGAAAATTCTTGGCTACGACATCGGCGATCGGTTGAGTATATTCCCCATACGGATAGGCGAAGCATTCCACAGCGGCCCCCGTGCGGTCTTCGATGGAGCTCTTACTGTCCAAGATTTCTGAAGCGGCTTCGTCCATCGGAAGGCCGGGCAGCGGCCGGTGCGTCATGCTGTGCGCGCCGAACACAATGCCGGCCGCCTGAAGCTCGCGTATCTTGGACCAGCTCAATAGTTCGCGGGTTTTCAGTTCCCGCGGTTGCCGCGCCCAGTCGCCGCGCTGACCGCATTTGCCGGCCACGATTAGCACCGTTGCCGTGAGTCCGCTTTGCGCTAACGCCGGAAAGGCATCGGTGTAGAAGTTCGCGAATCCATCATCAAACGTCAGAGCGACTGCGGAGGACGCCGTCTCCTCGGCGATCTTGTTTGGGACGACCACCTCAATGCACTGCGAGACTAGGCTCGCGAGGTGCCGCCTAAGGGTCTCCGCTGTAGTGGACACTATCGAGCCCGAGTCGTCTATGGAGTGGTAAGTGAGGATGGCGCGCGGCATCGGCGTCGATTGTTTTGGGATGCTGCTCACCGTCCGAGGAAACGCGAGTAAAGGCTTCTAGCTTTCGCCGGATCGTCGGTACCTTTGATAATCGCCCGGCCGTCGACGAATACCGTCATTTCGTAAGGCGGAGTGACGAACCGTAAGGCGTACTCGTTCGCCCGCACTTCGCCGAGTGCGCCGAGCCGCGTCGCGAGTATCCCGATATCAAACGGCGAATCGCCTCGGACTTGGATTGCATCTCTGCCGCACAAGACCGTACTTGGCCGAGTTCCGGCGGCGTCCAGCAATTGAAATTCGCGATGAGCGCAGACGCGGCATCCCGGATCCGGATCTCCCACCGCGACCGACCGCGGCGCACCTTGCCAAACGTCTAACGACAACAGACGCGGTTCGATGGCCTCAATCAGCCCGCTGAGAATCTTCAGCGCATTGGCGACTTGGAAAGAGGCGACTGCCGCCGCGGCTACATTTAAGATCCCCGCCGTGTCGCAGGTAGGTTGCGCGCCCCCCGGCGCGTCCGGTAACAGGCAGGCAAGACACGGCGTCCGGCCCGGGAGGATCGTTGCGGTGACGCCGTAACTGCCGACTGCCGCTCCGTAGATCCACGGAATTGAGTTCTTCACCGCGGCTTCATTGACTAAATAACGCACAGCAAAATTGTCGGATCCGTCGAGGATGACATCGGCGCCCTGGATCAGCCGCTCAACGTTTGTGGCATCGACATCGGCCACGATGCCCGTCACGGCGATCTCTGAATTCACGGCCCGCAGTTTCCGTTCTGCCGCTATGGCCTTCGGCAGGACGTCCCGCGCGTCAGCCTCGTCGTAGAGCCACTGCCGTTGGAGGTTGCTTTCCTCCACGTAGTCGCGATCGATGAGGACGAGTTCGCCAACTCCCGCTCGGGCCAACGCCGAGGCATGAAAGCTGCCCAAGGCGCCGCATCCAATGATCACGGCCCGCGAGGACATCAAGCGACGCTGACCCTCCTCGCCAAGGGGCGCGAAGAGCATTTGGCGGGAGTACTTCTCGATAGAGATCCCGCCGTTGCGCGCCTTTGCCGCCATCGTTTGATCGTACCAGCGCCCGCACTCCACCAGGTGAGGGGCAACGCTCCCGGCGCCTAGAGCGTCCTATAATTGCCATAGCAGTGCTTCGGTTTTCAGTGATCATGCTGATGGCGCTGCTTTGTGGGCAGGCCGCCTCGTCAGCAGAATGGGAGGGCCAACCTGTCGCCGAGATCCGGTTTGTTCCTCGTGCGCAGCCGCTGAGCGAGGCGGAGTTGCTGCCACTGCTTAGCGTCGAGGTCGGCCAGCCGCTGGAGGCCGAAGACATCAATCAGTCGATCCACAGCCTGTTTGCCACCGGTCGTTTCGCCAACATCGAGGTCGATACTGAACAGGCGCCAGCGGGCGTAAGCCTAATTTTCTACACCGAGCCGAATTGGTTCGTAGGGTCCGTGACAGTCACTGGCGTCGAGGAGCCTCCCAATCTGAATCAACTCATCAACGCAACCGATTTGCGCTTGGGCGAAATGTACACTCCCAGGAAAGAGGCCGAAGCGCTCGGCAATCTCCGCGAACTCCTGATCGATAACGGCCTCATGAATCCTCTAATTGAGGTCGTGGTTAACCGCCATTTGGAAGACCAGCAGGCTGATATTCATTTTTTGGTGCGGCACCTGCCCCGCGCGGGTTTTGGCCGGCTGCTGCTGACGGGAGACGCCGGCTGGAGCGTCTCCGAGGCCACCGATATTGCCGGATGGAACGCCGCGAATGAGTTCACATTTGAGCGCCTGCTGGACGGCCTCGACCGGCTGCGTCAAGAACTGCGGGAGCAAGGTTATTGGCAGGCTGACGTGACCGTGGTCGCCAAGGACTACGATCCGGACCAAAACCTCATCAACCTCGTGATCGATGCCGCAAGAGGTCCTCGAATCGAGGTGCGTGTTGAAGGCGTCGAACTCAGCGAAGATCGGCGCCGGACCCTGCTGCCCGTGTACGATCAGGGCGCGGCGGACCAAGGATTGATGGCTGAAGGAGCGCGGAATCTACGGGATTATCTCCAACTCCGAGGTTATCTCGATGCCGCGGTGGACTATGAGCTGGAGAGAGACCGCGCGGATCAGACAGCCGTGGTTTATCGAGTCGAGCGCGGCAGGCGCATGAGATTGGCGAGCGTCGATATCCGCGGCATCCGTTACTTCGATATCGAAACGATCAACGAGCGCATGTTGGTCAGGCCCGGTACCCTGCGTCAGCGCAGAGGCGCCTTTAGCACGGGCCTGCTGCAGCAGGACATCGACGCAATCCGTCAACTCTATCTGCTCAACGGCTTCCGCGACGTCCAGATCACTTCCAATCTCGATACTTCGCGTGGCGTCGGCGAACTCTCTATCGTCGTGAATGAGGGGCGGCCGACCATCATCGAGAAGCTCACCGTGACGGGTGACGATACGTATCCTATCTCCGATCGTTATTTCCAGCTGGCATCTGCCGAGGGTCAAGCGTTCAGCGAATCTCATATCGCTACCGATCGAGATCTAATCCTGAGCGACTATTTCGACTCGGGCTATCAAGACGCGTCGTTCTCCTGGACCGTCACGCCGACAGAAGATCCCTATCGCGTCGAGCTCGCATACAGCATCACCGAAGGCCCGCAACTATTCATTGATGAGACCATCGTCAGCGGCTTGCTCCATACAGAACCTGAGTTGGTCGACTCGCAACTGCTGCTTTCTCCCGACGGGCCGCTGTCGCAGACGGCGATGTTCGAAACCCAGCGGCGTCTTTATGACCTTGGAGTTTTCACCAAGGTGGATATCGAGGTGCAGAACCCTGAAGGAGAGGAAACGCGCAAGACGCTGCTTGTGCGACTCCAAGAGGCTCGCCGATGGACGTTTGGGTTTGGCCCTGGCGGTGAGTTCGGACGTATTGCCCGCGAGTCGGACGCCAACGTCGATTCCGTCGAGCTCCGTTTCGTCCCGCGAGTCACCGTCGAAGTGAATCGTCTTAACTTGCGCGGCAAGGGCCACACTCTTTCTTTTCGCTCGCGGCTCTCTGAACTTCAGCAACGCATCCTGTTCTCTTACGAAAATCCGCGATGGACCGGCTCTGAAAAGTGGAAGATGACCACGAGCGGGCTGGTCGACAGGTTCCGCAACTTTTCCACGTTCTCCGGCCGTAAGTTGGAAGGAGTCTTCCAGCTGGAGCAGAACCTGAGCATACCTTCGACTGCTCTATATCGCTACACCTATCGGCGCACGACTCTCGACCGCACGGTGGACCCCGCGATCGTGCCGGTGGATGGACGTGCCGTCCGAACCGCCTTGTTCTCGGGAACGTACATACAAGATCGTCGCGACGATCCGACTGATTCCACGCGGGGGCTGTTCAACAGCGTCGACTTGAGCTTTGCTTCGAAATATTGGGGATCTGAACCCGACTTCGCTCGGGTATTCGGTCAGAACAGCACCTACTACAGCCTCACGGAGCGCGTCGTAGTAGCTCGAACCACGCAGCTTGGATTCTTCATCCCTTGGGGCGAGACGCAGACGCCGGATCCAGCCGACGCAACAGAGACCGACACTGCATTCGACTTGCCGGATTCGCGAATACCTTTGGTGGAGAGATTCTTCGGCGGCGGTCCGTCCGCCCACCGCGGCTTCTCCATCAACGAAGCCGGACCGCGCAGCCTGACCCGCGGCGGCCCCATCGGCGGCGGCGCGCTCTTTCTCAATACCGTCGAACTGCGCTTCCCTGTCATGGGAGACAGCACCAGCGGGGTGATTTTCCACGATGCGGGGAATGTCTTTTCGCGGCTTTCGAACCTGTCATTCAACCCTCGGCAGGCAGCCGGGAAGTCCAAGCTGGGGACTGACTCATTCGACTTCGACTACATGGTCCACGCGGTGGGGATGGGCCTTCGCTATCGGACGCCGATCGGGCCGATCCGCGTCGACGTTGGTTACAGCATTAATCCGCCGCGGTATTACACGGACCCGGGCGAAGGATTAGCCCGCACCCAACAGCGCCTTTCTCATTTCCAGTTCCACTTCTCGCTAGGACAAACGTTTTGATGTTTCCTCGCTCATTGTTGGCGCTGGTTGTCCTGGCTCCGTTGGGGTCGATGACGGCGCAGATGGTTGATCGCACGGTAGCGATTGTCGAAGACGAGACCATCACCGAGAGCGAGGTTGTCCTGCAGCTGCGTCTCGAGGCCCTGGCCAACGCCGCGGAGATAGTTGACACTGCCGAAGAGCGAGAGCGTGTACTCGACAGGCTCATCGATCAGCGACTCATCGCCAACGATATTCGCGTGACGGGTTTGCAGCCCATGTCGTCCGAAGAACGCGCCGAACTTCTGGCTCGACTGCAAGGGCAGTCATTCGGCAACTTGTCGTTTGAGTCGGCGCTCACCGAGTACGGCGTTACTGAAGCCCAGGCGCTTGAGTTTTTCGCGCGTCAGATCGAGTTCAGCCGCTACGTGGAGTTTCGTTTCCGCACGGGTCAGACGGTGGGAGATGAAGAGTTGCGTGACGCCTACCGGTCCAAGTACGGCCGGACGCCCAACCGCGACGCTCCATCCCTAGAACTGGCTGCTCCAGGACTTCGGATTGAAGTATTGAATGCGCGAGTCGAAAGCCTATTGGACCAGCACGTCCGGCAGCTACGGGCGGACCACAGGGTGGTTCGTCTCGAGAGGATCGATCGCTCGGCGATCACGCCGTCGGGAGGGGCGCCCTAGTGGCTGACTCCCCGAAGCGATTCACCTGGAAACGCGCAGGTCTGGCCTTCCTATTGTTCGTATTGCTTGCCTGGGCGGGCGTTTACGCGTTGCTTCGCAGCGACTGGCTATCCGAACAGCTTCGATTGCGCGTGATTGCGGAAGTAGAAAAAGCTACTGGAGGCGTAGCTGAGCTTGAGGCCCTACGCTTCGACCCGTCCGCATGGACCCTAGAGTTGATCAACCTTCGCGTCCGAGGCCGACAGGAGGCGGACCCCTTCTTGGCCGTACCAAGCGCGTCCCTGGGCATCAGTATCCGGTCTTTCTGGTCTCCAAGCGTTCGTCTCGATCACCTGACGCTGGATCGGCCGCTTATCCAACTCGACATAGCCGAAGACGGCTCTACAAATTGGCCCGCTCGCATCGTGGACCGGCCGCGTCTGGAGATAACCAATGTCGACCTGGGCCGCCTGGAGATATCCGGAGGCCGCCTCGAATTCAACGGCGAACCGTACAATCTCGACGTCTCCGCCGACAATGTCGCGCTAGTGGCGGTCTTGGACACGGACAGTTGCTACGCCCTAGA
>CAMPKL010000246.1 GCA_946887065.1 uncultured Bryobacterales bacterium | reverse complement strand
TCACGATCACGTCGGCCTTCTCGCCGCCGGGAAGTTCGGCGATCACGTTGATTGAATCGAGCGTGTCGCGATGCAACGTGGTGCGCGTTTCGGCTTCGAGCTGCGGCTCGATGCCGTGTTCGACTAAGCGGACGATGCGGTTGTACTGTTCCGGCGTTAGGGCGATAGCCGGCGGCGGGGCGGGGAAGTCCGGATCGCGGTCGCCCATGCGCGGCGGGAACACGGTGCCGCCGTCTCCGCTGGCCGCCGGCAGGATCACCAGCGCCACGCCTTCCTCAACTAAGAACGCGTTGAGCTTGCCCTGGATGCGTTGGCGATCTTTCCGGCGCATTTCGCCGAACCAAGCAGGCGCTTGAAGCAGGAAGTCGCGCAGCTTTTCGCCGTCTTCGGGAATCTCGAGATTGGGGTCGGTGTAGTCGATGTTGAGCGGGATGGAACCGTCGGGCGCCGACGCCCTTTCGGTAAGCTCCTCGTTGGTGTAGCGGTGCATCTCCGCCCTGGTGTGCGGTTCGACCTTTTTCAGTTCGGCGAGCAATACAATCCGCCCGCCAAGCTTGCCTTTGTACTTCTCGATGAAGGCGTCGATCGAAGCTTCGTCGCGCGGAGATTGGCCGTACCGCCTGAGCGGCGCAAGGACCGGCGTACCAGTGACGACGCCCTTGGTGGAGGGCGTCCAACCAATGGGGACGCCGATGAGCGCCTCGTATTGCGGCGTCAGCAGATGCGCGGAGTAGTAGCTGCGCGACCAGCCCTGGCCGAACGGGCCCCACTTTTCCTGCCGCGCATTCTCAAGGCCGTATTCTTCAAGCCGCGAAACAGCCCAATCGGCGGCTCCCTGAAAGCCGGGCGAGCCGGTGATGCGCGGTCCGTTCACTTCGACCAAATAGAACAGATGGTCCATGACCTTCGATCGCTTGAAGGCCTCTTGGCGAATGCGATGGACGGCTTCTAGGTCAACCTTATCTTGTGCGAGAACAGGCGTAGCAAGAAGCAACAGAAGAATAAGAGGTTTCACGAGCGTAACTCCCACCGCGAAGAAAGGCGAAGGCTTCCGCGATTCGGCCGACAATGGGGGTAGTTTACCCGATAACAGACCGTTTGCTGCACGCCGTCCGCCGCAGCTCCACCGGGTGTCCTTTGTGTCTGGAATCCCACGCGAGTACCCCTTGCCGGCCGCGGGCTTCAGCTATACTCGGCAGGCGCACCCTGAGGAGGACTGCATGAAAACCAAAAATATTCTGGCGGGAGGCATCGCGGCCGTCGTCCTGGCCCTCGCGCCTGCTTATGCACAGCAACCGGTATCACCGCCCAACGCGGCGCTCCCGGAAATGGGCAAAACGGCCACGCGTACCGGCAAGCGCGTTAATCGCGTGATCGATTTGTGGCTCAAGGGCCAGCCGGTCTACTACTCGCAAACCAGCGGCGGCGGCTATGAAAAAGGCAAGGAGATGGCGGCGACCAAGGCCGATTACATCACCTATGAGATGGAACATGGCCCGCTGGACTTCATGGAACTACGTGAGTTCATGCGCGGCTTGGTCGACGCCGGTCCGACCCGCACCGGTCACAAGACGCCCCCCGTGGTGGTGACGTTGCCGATTGCAGGCACCACCGACGCGCTGCGCGCCAACGCCTGGATGATCCAGCAAACGCTGGCTGCCGGCGTGCACGGCATTTTGCTGTGCCAAGCCGAAAGCCCGGAAGCGGCCAAACTAATGATTGAAGCCGCGCGCTATCCCTTCGCGCCTCGCGTGGATGGCCTGGCGCAAGGAACCCGCGGCAACGGCAGCCAGGGCTACGCCTCCTCCGTCTGGGGCGTTACGCCGGCTGAATATATGCGCATCGCCGAGCCCTGGCCTCTCAATCCGGACGGCGAGTTTATCTTCGGCCTCAAGATCGAGAATCCGCGTGCCAGCGCCAACGTCGAATCCACCGTTCGCGTGCCGGGCGTTGCCTTCGCCGAATGGGGTCCGGGAGACAACGGCTTTTACGTCGTAGGCGCCCCCGGCCAAGGCGGCCGCGGCGATTCCAACCCGGCCATGCAGCAGGTGCGCTCGCGCGTGCTAGCGGCGACCAAGGCTGCCGGCGTCAAATTCCTCAACTCCTGCAATGAGAACAACGTCGAAGAGCAATTGAAAGACGGCGTCATGATCTGCACCGGCGGCGACGGCCCCGGCGCGGACAAGGGTCGTGCCTTCACCAAGCGCACCGACCCCTGGTAGGGTCCAGCAACCAATAACCAAAACGACGGCCCGCTTTCGAGCGGGCCGTCATCATTTTGGAGAGCAGAGCGGAACCGGATCGAGGTTAGTGCCGTCGAGAACCTATGCGATTATTCCTCTCTGCCGTTGTCGGCCTAGCCTTATCCATTCCCGCCTCCGCGCAATACGCGGAAATCGGCGTCACGGCCGGATACGGCTCCTTCCGGGAAGGCGAGATCGCTTCCTTTGGGGGCGGCGACGACAGTTCGACAGTCTATGAATATACGGACGGGGTCCGCATCGGCGCTCGCATGTCGTTCGACTTCCGTGGGTACTTCGCGCACGAAGTGGCGTACACGTTTCAAAATGCGAAGTTCCGGGTAACAGACGACGATCAAACCAACCTAATCACTAACGTCAGCGAAACCAGTTCCCAGATTCACAACTACGCCTACAATTTCACCGCGCACGCCACGCGGCGCGACTCCCGCGTTCGCCCGTTCGTCACCGGCGGCGGAGGCGTAACCGCGTTTATCCCGCCCGGCTATTCTTCTTTTCAGGTGCGAGGCGAATCGAAGTTCGGCTACAACTACGGCGCGGGCGTGAAATTCCGGCTCTCGGATAAGTGGGGCCTTCGCTTCGATGTACGCGACCACGCGATAGGCAAACCTTTCTTTAACGATACCAGCGGAATGTTGCATCTGATCGAGACCTCGACGACCGTCTCATACCTGTTCTGACCCTGTGCAAAATCGAACGGCCCGCTCTTTCGAACGGGCCGTCATCGTTTGAGAGTTGCTGCTCCCCTTATTGGGCGGCGAAGCAGTAAAACAAGCCATCGCCGCCAGTGCCGACCAACGCTGTCTGACTGCAACCGCGTGAGCTGTGTACCGCGTTCCACGATGCGTTGGGCCCGCCCTGCCGGTCATGATGGCCGAGCATCGCGCGGTGGTCGTCGCTGCCGCTCGCCCAGTTGTTGCAGGTCGCGGCGGCCGGATCGGTGCCGGCGGCGCGTCCCATCGAGTCGGAGCCGGTCAACATATCGTGACGGTTCGGCTGATCGCCGCGGCCATTCACAGGCTCTCCCTTTTCATTCAGAGCGCTGTCCTTGCGTACGTTGTTGCGATCCTCGTGCAAGTCGGCGACGTTTGCGGCGATGAGTGCGCCCTTTGCATTGTGCCAGGGGCCGGAGCCGATACGATCGCGCGCATTCACCTGCGGCAGGCCTCCGCCGGCCGCCTGGCTCAAATAGGCGCGCCACGTCGCATCGCCGCGGCCGGCCGATGCTCCGAGCCGCTGGCAGATCGCGTCAGCGCCGGCAAGCCCGCCGAGGTTGCCGCCGTTGCCCGAGCCGGCGCTGGCGACGAAAAAAGTCATCGGTTGCTGCGGCTGCTGCTGCGCCCATCCCGGCAAGGCGCATAGGGTCACCGCGGATAACACAACAATCCCGTTCATCAGTCTCATTTGTCTCTTCTCCTCGTCCAACTCGAACTTCCGACTCTCAAGCCCTTCTTGAGCGCAGATGCGCTGTAGCCCGTCCATTCTAGCCGAAGCGGCGGCGGGAGGGCCACGGCGTCGGCGTGTTCCAAGACATCCCCCGCAGCCACCTTCAGCGGATGGCGCGAAATGGCGCAGGACGACACCGGCGGCCGAGCCCCGCGCCGTGCTAGCGGCCGTAGGTTTTGCTGAACTTGTTGCGCGGGTTGCTGACGGTGAAGCTGCCGTCGGCGTGAACCGAGAGTTTGATCCAGTGGAAACCGTCGGACGGCTCGATGTTGCCCAGGAACTTAGCAGGCGGGTTTTTGCCTTCGCCTGCATTGAGCGACTCGTGGACTTGCCAAATGTCGATCAGGCCGGGAGCGGCGCTCAGCACGGGCCACGTCTCCGCGTCAGCGCCTTTGCGCGCCCCGCTACCCAGAATCATCACCGGGGCCTGGATGGCGTTGACGAACTCGGGAGCGATGCCTTTGAACTGTCCGTGCACATTGACGTGATAGACGTCGACCGTGCCGATGAGATTCGCGGGACAGACTAGGCCGCGACTGTGGTGCGCCTCAAGGTCGGCAAGATCGACCATGCTGAAGTCGCCCCACTGGTAGAGCAGGCCGACCGAATAGTTGTCTTCGTAGTCGGTCTCTCGCACGGGGATCTCAGGGAATTGCGCGCATAACGGATTCGTGGCGCCGCCGCCGTTGATCGGCGCGTGGATCTGCTCGCCCGCCGACGTTAAAACGGTGACGTCGATGCCTTTAATCGGCAACTTATCGCCAGGTTTGAGGGTCGTGTGGCCGATCTTCTCGCGAACGGCGGCGTAAGCGCGAAACATCTGCTGATTCCGCTCGCCCATGCTGGGGTGGATCTCGCCATGGTCAAGAATGTGCCCGACTGGAAATGCATCGACGAGGGCAGGCACGTCGCCCATGTGGTCGATGTCGTAGTGCGAGATGAGTAGATAGTCGATCTTCGTCAAACCAGCCGCTTTGGCTGCTTCGACGATGCGTTCGGTTGACGCCGTACGTTGACGGAACTGAGGCCAACCGGCGTCGACCAGCATCGATTCACCCGACGGCGCGACGGTCAACACGGCTTTACCGCCTTCGACATCGATCGTGTAGATGTCTAGGGTCTGGGCGGCGCAGGCAGCGGCGAACAAGATCGCAGGTAGGGTAAGTCGGAAAATGCTCATGGCGCAGCAATTCTAGCAAGGAAAAAGGGGCGGACACGTTGGTCCGCCCCTGTCGTGAACTGCCTTCGATCGTTAAACGGACAGCGCGGCCTGCAGCATGGCCTTGGTGTAAGCCACGTTGTAGATCTGCGCTGCTGTGCCGCCGCCGCCCGGATACTGACCGCGGATACCGCCTTCGGCATTGCGATCGAGGTCGATGGCTCGCGGGTGCTCCGGGTACAGACTGCGCGGGTACTTCTGGGCGACCAATTCGCGCATCACCGCGAACATGTTGACATAGCCCTCGTCCAGCCAAACCTCGGTGTAATCGACATAGGGCGTGCGCACGATGACGTTGCGGAAATGCACGTGATTGATGCAATCGCGGTCGCGTCCGAGGTGACGCGCGACGGCAACGGGATCTTCGCCCATTTCGCGCGTGACGCCGCAGTCGAAAGTCATGCCGTTGTGTGGGCTCTTGACCAGATCCAAGTAGTCCTTCCAGTGCTCGACGGTGGCCATGATCTGTTCGTTGCCGCGGCTGATCGGCACCGGCGGATCGTTCGGATGCAGAGCGAGCCGGACATTCGCCTTCTCGGCTTCGGGGACGACGGCTTCGAGGAAGTACTTGGCCCGATCCAGTTGTTCAGCGCGCGTGGAGGTCTTGGCGCCTTCTTTGGGAGGCAGGTTCTTGGACAACTCATAGTCATACGCCGTGTAACCGGAGCCGCCGCGGCCGATTTCTTCTTTGTAACCTTCCATCAACCGGTTAGCGTAGAAGTTGTACTCCATCGTGATCAGCCCGGCTTCGCCCGCAGCACGGATCGACGTGATCCAGTCTTCAATTTCTTTGTCGCGATCAGGGCCGCCATAGATGATGTCGTTCATGCTGCCCGGATACTTGGAGATGATGGCTTTGAGGCCGGCCTCTTCCGCGACGGCCATGCCTTCCTTGATGCTTTCCACGGTCCAGGGCGCTCTACCGAACGATCCCATGATGTAGTCCAAGCCGACTTGCTTCCAGAGCCGCAGGCGGTCCGCGTCCCTGCCGCCGCCAACGACGATCTTGGGCGTGTCGTCGCCCAGCACCGGCGGCCAGTTCTTCATTGCCTGCGCCTCGACTGATTGCGGGCCCGCGGCGGCCAGTGCGGCCACGCCGGCGACCTGCATCATCTGTCTGCGTGATACTTTTTCTGACATAGAAAAATCTCCTGTTTCTAGCGGATTCTCACTCCGAATTATACGATCCGAGTGGGAGTCTCCCTAGCGGGATCGGGGCGTCCGCGTGTCGAAACGGACTG
>CAMPKL010000245.1 GCA_946887065.1 uncultured Bryobacterales bacterium | reverse complement strand
GTCCACCAAGCAAGAGTACGAGGTCATCCACAAAACCCTGCAAGAACTCGATTTCCCGCCGCGGCAGGTCCTGATCGATGCCCAGGTCTATGAGGTCAGTCTGTCCGGAGATCTGACAGTCGGCGTTTCCGCGTGGCTCAAGAATCGGGGCGCGACAGGTACGGGCCAGGACCGCAAGCTAGCGGGGGAATTCACTGCGGGAGGTGCTGTCAGCGCTACTATCGGCGCGCTGTTAGGCAACACCCGAGAACTGCGGGCCTTTCTCACAGCATCCCAGATCTCTGGCAGGACCAAAATCATCTCCGCCCCTAGTCTCATCGCGACAGATAATCTTCCTGCTTCGATCACAGTCGGATCGTCCATCCCCATCCTTACTTCCCAAGCAATCGGGAATGTTCAGGCGGGCGGCGATTCCCAGTTCACGCAGACAATCACCAATGTGCAGACTGGCGTTACCCTCTCAATCACGCCGCGCGTGAACGCCTCCGGCATCGTGACCATGCAAATCAATCAAGAAGTCAGCTCGCCAGGGCCTCCGCCGGGCGCTATAGAATCGCCGTCAATCGAGCGCCGCAACGTGCAGACGCAGGTAACTGTTGCCGACGGCGATACCGTCGCCATCGGCGGCATTATTCAGGAGCACCAGGACTATGGCCAGTCTCGGGTCCCTGGCCTGGGTCGCATCCCGATCATTGGCGCAGCGTTCGGCGGTACCAGCAGGTCCCAGCGCAAAACCGAGCTCATCATCCTGATCACCCCCCGGGTAATCTACGACGAAACCGAAGTCGTCACCATGAGCAACGAACTCAAAGACCGCATGCGTCGGCTGCAGTCCATAATGCTTCAGAACTAGGTATTTCGACTCAGATCCGTGTCAATTTGACGTATTGACGGCCTTTTTAGCCCTATGGTACTTTCGGCTTGCAGTCGGGAGATTGCCTCTGAGTCGCCCGCTCGGAGGCGCTGTGGGTAAGTTTTCCGGCTCAAAGAACGTATAGATCATCTTCTGATTGAGACAAACACTCGATTTGGTCTATACTTGGCAGGTCTACGTAGATCGGACGGGCTGGTACGTACCGGCGCTGTCCATGTTTTAGAGTCTGAGCCAGGGGGCGAGGACTCGATAAGAAGTTACTTCTTGTGGGAGAAGGAGAGTGAAATGGTAGCTATCAGACATAGAGCGCTTCAGTTGCTCGCCCTCGGCCTCTTGGTCGCCGGCGGCGCTTTTGCGCAAGACTTGAGCTGCTCGCTTGCAGGCACGCTGCAGAACGTGCGCGCCGAAGGCAAAGCAGAGCTCTTGGGTGATATCAACATCGAGTGCGTTGCAGCTGACGACGACCTGGTTGCGGCCCCCTGGCCCAGCAAGCAGGTCAACATCATCGTCAACCTGCCGGTGAATGTCACTAACAACATCGATTTTGGTCAGGGCGACGACACGACAGACGCCCGGCTGATCGTCAATGATGTTCCCCAGTTGTACGGCGTCCGCACGGCCAATAAAGAAATTGCGTTTGACGACGTCAACGTCCCCTTTCCGGGATTTAACGGCAATCCGGATACGACTGTCATCCGCATCAGCTCGATCCGCGGCAACGTGACCCAGTTGGGCCTGCCCTCTGAGGGCAACGTGATCACGATCGACGCCATTGTGTCGACGGAGCCCCCGTCCACGCTGGGCGTGCCGGTGGGTTCGGTGACAGTCGGCTTCAGCCGCTTGAGCCTCATTTCCGAGGGTGTCGACAACAAGATTGATGGCCTTCAGTGCGTCGAATTCGATTCCGATGATGACGGCGAAGACGATCCTGTTCTCACGCTTCGCGAAGGTTTCGCTTCGGCTTGGAAGACCCAAGGTACTCCTTCTGACGCCAAGAACACCTTCTGGGAATCCGGCTACTTCGCGACTGGCTCGAACAATGGCGCCGGCGCCAGCCAGGAGACTCAGTTCCTCCTGAATATCAGCGGTGTTCCCGCGAACGTAAACCTCAGCGTTCCGCAAACTATATTCGGTACTGGAGAGTTGATCCTCTCGCTCATCGGCGGCGACACGGACGGCGACATTGCCTTGTGCGGCGGAGCCGTGGGTGATGCGGCGGTCGATGTCGACAGCGACGGAAACGCCGAAATAATCTACGGTGTTTGCGACAACGATCCGAACTTCCGCGAGGAAGTGGAAGTTCCCTTCACCGTTGATTGGGCTCTGGATGACGATGATGAGGTTCCCGAACCGGGCTCTGCCACCGTTACCGCCAGCTACTACCCGCTGGGCGGTTCTGATTTTTCCAACGACGATGACCCGGAACCGCGTTTCGTCGATACTGCCTCGGAACCTGAAGAGTTCCTCAACCTCGCCAAGTGCGTCACCACCCTGCTTTTCCCGTTCGTTACCAACCAGTCCGGCTTTGACACCGGCTTGGCAATTTCGAACACCTCGGAAGACTGGGGCCTCAGCGGCATCGACGGCCAGACCGGCGGATGCGAAATCCACTACATTGGCACCGACACTTCAGACGAAACGCCTGAAGACGACGTCACCACGGAGGACGTAGAAGCTGGCGGGCAGGTGGTGTGGTTGCTCTCCGCTGGCGGTTCGCATGGTTTGGTCGGAGCTCCTGACTTCCAGGGCTACGTCCTTGCCGCTTGCGACTTCCAGTACGCTCACGGCTACGCCTTCATCACAGATGGATTCGGCGGCGGGATCCCGGCTTTGGCACAGGGCTACTTGGCTCTGGTCATCCCGGCCAATCGCGGCGTGACGGATGGTGGTACCGAAAGCTTGGGTAACTAAGCGCAGATCAACTTGTCAACCGGAAGGGCTCTCGCAAGAGAGCCCTTCTTTTTTGCGTTCGAGGCCGTTGGGCGCGTGGCCCCACGACCCTTGGCATTGGACGGCGAATTGCTATCATAGGATCCGCGTCCCCGGCCCGTCCCGTCTGACTTCAATTCGGAGCTTAGTTTCTATGTCTTTTTTGCAGCGACTTGGGCTGTTGGTTCTGTTATGTTCACCTTCGCTGCTTTTCGCGGCTTCTGATCGCATCTTGGTCTTTCCGGCTGTCAGCGGCGGACCGATCTCCGCAATCGAGCCCGAAGGGCTGGTTCAAGAGACGACTTTCGAGGCTCCGCTCGGCGCCCTAAGGGTGATCCAAGACGGTACAGGCGACACCTACTTTGTCCTCGGCAATCGCGCTAGCCAGGCTATCACCGTTCTTGACGCCGACTCCTTAGAAACCATCACCACGATTCCGCTCGGCACCGGCGTGACCGACGCAGTCGTGACCACAGACGGCAGCTATTTGTTGGTGGCGGCGGGCAATCTGGTCGTCATTGACCTTGAGAGCTATGAAATTTCCGATGTGGTCTCCGTCGGGGGCAACGCCAAAAGAGTCATTGTCAATCACGCTTCGTCTCGCGCCTACGTCATAGGCGGGTTTCGATCTCAACGGCAGATTAGGGCGGTGGACCTCGAAACGTTAGAGGTCGTTGCGACAACACCGGAGACCGACGGCCTGTCCGACATGGCGCTCGTCGAGAACGAAACTCTGATGGTCGCAGCCGCCGACTCGAAAATGGTCGAATTTTCGCCCGACGACTTGGAGAAGATCGAGGAGTTTGAGGCGCCATCGCCCTTTTCCGAACCAGTGATCGACATCATACCGGGAGGAAGCCGCATGCTCGTTCGCGGCACGGGTCGGCAGTCAAGCAACTCCTCCATCATGTTCGACTGGACCTCAGGCGAATCTCAGATTATTAGCCCGTCCACCGACAACATCTTTCTCTCGGCGGTCGTACTGGATGCAACCAAGACCTTTGCCATTAGGGCGTCGGACAACGAGGCGGTATTGTTAGACACCACGGAACCGTTGAAGGTAACCGTCCTGCCTCTGGCCCTCGGTGTGGAGGCGATCGATTTAAGCCTGTCGCCCGACCGTCAGCAACTGTTCGTCGTCGCCGAAGACCAAATTGTGAAATACGACTCCGAGACGTTAGCTCAATTGGAAGGCCGGGACTTGGAAACGGCCCCCAGGCGCGCCGAGTTCCTCTTCGTGCCTGACGACCTGCCGCCCAGCGCTTTAACCATATTATCCGGGGATCACCAATTCGGTATTCCCGACACGGATCTTGAGTTCCCTTTCACCGTCCAGGTGAAGAACATCATCGACCAGCCCGCCATCGAACAGGACGTTCTCTTCGAAGATCTGGGAGGGCTGGGCTTTCAGTTTAAGCCCGCTAATCGCATCAAGACGAACGACCAAGGAATCGCCACAGTGACGGTCCGCCTCCCTCCCCGAGCGAACTTCGGCACGCCGAGCGAAGAGATCCAACAAGCCTTTCTGTCCGCGACCGCCTCGAACGTTCGCCCGGTATTCTTCGACGTGAGAGTTGTGCACGCCCTTGGCATCAAGGCGGTATCTAGCGAAAACCAGCTTACGAACCCCAACCAAACCTTGCCCCAGAAGCTTGTCGTTTCAGCAACGCGAGCCAACGGGAAGCCGATCGCTAATGGCACCGTCTTAAGTGCGAGCGCCATCTCAGGGGCCTGCATTGGAGCCGCCACAGTCAATGCCTTTGGATTCGCATCCGTCGAGTGCCGCTCCACTGCCTTGCCTGCGGGCGCAATCTCGAAGGAGGGCTCAATCGTCTTGAGCGCTCTCCAGTTTTCCGAAGAACTCGGGCTCGATCGGAGTCTCCAACGGTTCAATTTCATCGCCTTCACCGGAGCCAATGGAACCGACATCGAAAACCTTTCCGGCGATGGTCAAACGGCCGGGACAGGGGTTCCCTTGCTGGCTCCTCTGAACTATCAAGTCATCAACGACACGACCCCTATCGTCTTTCCGGTTGTTGCTGAGGCGACGCGCATCAGCGGCCCGCCGCTGTTTCTGAGTCCGCGTTCTTCATCAGAGTTTCCTGACGTTCCGCGTCAGATTGTCGCTACCACCGGACCGTATGCCGGAACGGCTGTCGTTCAGGTTCAGGCGATCGGGCCTGGACTACCGACAACATCCTACAGCGTCGAAATTACCCAAGAGGAGCCCTCATTCCTTACAAAAAAGAATGATGGGCAGGAGGGCAAGATCTTCACGGCGCTCGCCGACCCGCTAGAAGTCACCGTTTTTGATGACTCCGGCCACGCGATTCCATTCCCGCTTGTCGACTGGAAAGTCGTTAGCGGGGCCGCGTCAGTAAGCGCCCTGACGACCTCGACCGGTTCAAGCGCGACCGTTGCTCTCGGAGCCCTAGCGGGCGCGGTCGTCATTCGAGCCTCGGTCGGCGAACTCACCGCGACCTTCAACATCGACGCGCTCGGCCCCGAACCCGACGAGATCACCTTGTTCTCGGGACAAGGCCAGAGTCTTACGCCTGGCGTGCTGTCTGCGCCAATCTCCGTTCTCTTGTTCGAAGACAGCGAGCCAGCGGCCGGATCCGTCGTTACCTTCAGCGGTCCCCCGACGCTTCTCTTCCATCCAGTAGGGGCCGGAACCGCGGCCAATCCCCTCATCACCAATGCCGATCTCGACGGTCGCGCCATTGCGCGGGTCGAACTGCTTCCCGTGCAGGGTCTAACCGAGCAGGGCGCCGCGCAGCAGCAAACGACCGCGGCCATGGTTACGGCGACCGTATCCTCCGGCACCGTCTCCGAGGACGTGACGTTTGGCGTCATCGGGCGTAAGCCCGAGTTCACCGCGAATTCGCTCGTCAACGCTGCTTCCTTCCGCCCCGGCATCGTCCCCGGAGGTCTCGCCACCCTATTCGGCACCGGCCTCATGGAGGCGAACAGCGATAACGAACTGCCCGCCGGAGCAACCAGCTTCAACGGAACTATGGTTCGCATCAACGGCATTCCCGCACCGCTCCTCGCCTTCGTTCCCGGATCCCTTGAACAAATCAACTTCCAAGTACCGTTCGAGATAGCGCCGGGACAATTGGTCCCTGTCGAGGTGGAAAACAACGGAACCAAGACGACTATCCAGAATGTGCCGATTTTCTCCGTTCAGCCTGGCATCTTTGAGGAGCCGCAAGGACAAGGGAAAATCGGCGCCGTGTTGCACGCTGACGATGGCTCGCGCGTGACCGCTGCCAATCCCGCAGATAAAGGTGAGGCTTTGTCGCTCTTCTTCACCGGCGGTGGGGCCCTGAATGACCCCGGCGCCGCCACAGGCGAGTTGGGACCTGCCGAC
>CAMPKL010000244.1 GCA_946887065.1 uncultured Bryobacterales bacterium | reverse complement strand
GCCCACGCCGTCGAGCGTCACGTCATTGGCGCCGGTCGGCACGTCGATCTTGCGCAGCGTTTGGCCCGCGGCGTCCAGGATGTAGACCGCGCCTTCCCGGTCGCAAATGATGTGCCTGCCGTCAGCCATCACCTTGTGGCCATTGGGAGACGGCGTGCTGGCCCAGGCGGAAACCTCGCCGCTGGGAGAGATGCGGCTGATTTGGTCTTCGTGGGAGACGTAGAGGTTGCCGTCGTGATCGACGACGATGCCTTCGTTGAACTTGCCGATCTCGGCGACCAGAACGGGTTCCGGCTCCGGGGCTGCCGCTTGGGGCTCGGCGGAGGGCTCCGGCGAAGAACAAGAAATGGCTAGCGCCGCGAGGAGTAGAAGATATTTCTTTCCCATGCGGGCGCTAGCCTATCACACTGCGAGGCCGTTCGAACTACAGGACGCTTTCGTTCCAGTTCTCGATGACCGCGCGCATCTTCTCGAGGAACATCGCGGCGAGGGCGCCGTCGACCAGGCGATGGTCGATGGTCAGCGTGGCGTAGCAGATCGTGCGGATGGCGATGGCGTCGTCGACGACGATCGGCGCCTTGTGCAGGGCCCCGAGACCCAACAAGCAAGAGTTCGGCTGGTTGATCGCCGGCGTGCCGAAGATCGAACCGTAGCCGCCATAGTTGGAGATCGAAAAGGTCGATTGCGAGAGTTCGTCCGGCTTGAGCTGCTTTTTGCGGGCGCGCTCGGCGAGATCGTTGACGGCTTTTTGCAGTCCGACGATCGACAAGTTGTCGGCATGTTTGATGACCGGCACCATCAAGCCCCAGTCCAGGGCCACGGCGATGCCGATATTGATGTCGCGGTGCATGACCACGTCGGAACCGTCGAGCGATGCGTTGACTGTCGGGTACTCTTTGAGGGCGATTGCGGCCGCCTTCAGGAAGAACGGCATGAAGGTGAGCTTCGTACCGTTCTGTTCTAGGAACTTGTCCTTCACAGCCGCGCGCGCCTTGACGATGGGCGTGCAGTCGATCTGATGGATCATCGAGACGTGCGGCGCGGTATGGTGCATCGAACGCACCATGTGCTCGGCGATAGCCTTGCGCATCGTCGAGAGCGGTTCCACGTAGTAGTCGCCGAAGCGCGAGTCAGGCGCAGCAGGGAAGGGCTCGTAGCCGCCCGCCGGCGTAGCGGGACGCCCCGCAGGCGCGCTCGGAGCCGGCGCTGCGGGCGCCGGCTTTGCGGCGCCGCCGCCCGCGGTGAAATCTTCGAGGTCCTTCTTCGAGATCCGTCCGCCCTGGCCGGTTCCTTTGACTTTGCTCAGGTCGACGCCCTGTTCGCGGGCCATGCGCCTGACTAGAGGCGATGAGCGAACCGAGCCGCCCTCCGCGGCGGCGGGAGCCTCCTTGGCTGGGGGCGCCGCCTCAGGAGCAGGAGCAGGCTTTGCCGCTTTCTCCTCTCCTTTCGCTGCCGGGGCTTCTTTTGGTTTGTCCTCGGCGGCGGGCGCGGGAGTGCTGGAGCCATCCGCCGCTTCCATCCTGGCGACGACTGCATTGATCGCGACGACCGCGCCTTCTTCGGAGAGGATTTCTTTGAGGATTCCGGCGTGTTCGGCAGGCACCTCGGAGTCGACCTTGTCAGTGGAAATCTCAAACAAGGCTTCGTCTTTCTCGACTTTATCGCCCACCTGTTTGAGCCACTTGGTGATCGTGCCCTCCACGATGCTTTCGCCCATCTGGGGCATTACGACGTCGATCATGACTAACTCCCTTTCTCCATACTGTCTGAACCGCTAGGAATCATGGCGCGGCGGAAAACTGTCCCGAAGCGCTCCAGAATTCTGTCTCGTAACTCGCTAACGTCCGGCGTCTGACCGAGCAGTCGCTCCATGGACGTCACCGGCCGCGTGAGGCCGCAAGGCACGATGTAGCGGAAGTAATCTAAATCCGTGGTCACGTTGAGCGCGAAGCCGTGGGACGTGACCCAGCGGCTTAGGTGTACGCCCATCGCAGCGACCTTGGCGTCGCCGACCCAGACTCCCGTGGCGCTGGGGTCGCGGCGGCCTTCCAGGCCATAGTCCGCAAGCGTGAGAATCAAAACTTCTTCTAAAGCGCGGAGATAGGCGCCGACATCCCGCTTCCAACGCTTCAGGTCGATCACCGGGTAGCAGACCAGTTGTCCCGGTCCGTGGTAGGTGACGTCGCCGCCTCGATCCGTCACGTGATATTCGACGCCGAGTTGGTTCAAACGGTCCGAGGAAACGAGCAGGTTCTCTTCCTTGCCGTTTCGGCCGAAGGTGACGACGTGCGGGTGCTCGACGAAAAACAGGCGATCCTGGCCGCCCTCGCGCTTGAGTTTCTCAACTTGCTCAAGTTGAAGATCCCAAGCGGCGCGATAATCGACGCGGCCAAGATCCTGCCACAAGCATGCCCGACCGCCCTGGCCGGCGAGCTGCGATTGTGTTTGCGTTTCAACTGCGGCTATGGCCGTCATCGACTACCCGTTGATCTGCATCCCCGACACTGCGTTGAAGGCGTCTTGCATCGCCTCGGGCAAGGTCGGGTGCGCGTGGATCGTATTGACCATCGTTTCCACGGTCGCTTCGGACTTCATGGCGACCACGGCCTCGGCAATGATCTCGGTGACCAGCGGCCCGATCATGTGTACGCCGAGGATCTCGCCGTAGGTCTCGTCGGTGACCACTTTGATGAAGCCGCCGTGCGCCCCGAGGATGGAGGCCTTGCTGTTGCCCGCGAAGGGGAACTTGCCAACCTTCACCTTATAGCCTTTCTCTTTCGCTTGCTTTTCGGTGAGGCCTACGCTGGCGACCTGCGGCTCACAGTACGTCGCATTGGGGTTCATCGTGTAGTTGATCGGCTCTACCGGCTTACCGGCTATGTGTCCGGCAGCCACAATGCCTTCCATCGAAGCCGTGTGCGCCAGTTGCGGAGTGCCGGCCACGATGTCGCCGATAGCGTATACGCCGGGTTCGGACGTGCGCATGTACTCGTCGACTTTGATGAACCCGCGGTCGGGCACGATTTTGGTGTTCTTTAGACCGATGTCTTCTGTATTGGGCGCCCGTCCGACGGCGACGAGCAACCTTTCAACGGTCATCTTCTGCAGCTTGCCGTCCTTGCCTTTGAACTCCAGGGCGACTGACTTGGCGTTCTTCTTGATCGACTCGACTTTGGTGTCGACGTGGATATCGATGCCGCGTTTCTCGAAAGCCTTCTTGATCTCTTTGGAGACGTCCTCGTCCTCGGGCGGCAACACGCGGGGCAACATCTCGAAGACAGTGCATTTCGTGCCGAAGCTGTTGAACACGGAGGCGAACTCCATGCCGACGGCGCCGCCGCCGATGACGGCAAGCGATTTCGGAATGGATTCTATTTCGAGGATTTCGACGTTGGTGAGGATCCGCTCGGCATCCGGCTCCAAGTCCGGTAACATTCGAGCCCGCGAGCCGGTCGCGAGGATGATGGCCTTGGCTTGCACGACGCTCTTGCCCTTCGGGCCTTCGACTTCGACCTTGCCGCCGCCGAGCAGGCGGCCGTATCCGGTGATCGATTCGACCTTGTTCTTCTTGAACAGCATGCCGATTCCGCCGGAATGCTTATCGACGATCTTCTGCTTCTCGCCGCGCATCTTGGCCATGTTGACGGTGAGTGCGCCGTGGTCAATGCCGAAATCGGCGCTGTGCTTGAAGTTTTCGTAGAGGTCGGCGTAGTGAAGGTAGGCCTTGGTCGGGATGCAACCGACCAACAGGCAAGTACCGCCAAGCTTGGGGTCTTTCTCAATGCAGGCGACCTTAAGGCCGTGCTGCGCGGCGCGAATTGCGGCGACGTAACCGCCGGGGCCGCTCCCGAGGATCAGAACATCGTAGTCCATAAAGCGAAGGTTCCAGTGTATCAACGCAAGGCAGGACAAAGACCATCAAGCGCTTCTACTGCTTGGGATCGGAGTCCGAATATCCGCGTAGTCTCTCGAGGGGGCTTGGCTGGTCGCGAGTCGGTCCGTCTGTCTTAGGCGGCTCCGCCGGTTTTTCAGGCTGACCGGCGCGGGCTTCCACTTGCTCGCCTTGCTTTTTTCGGGCCTTCGTCAGCTGCTTGGCTTCGCTACGGCGTTCGCTGTCCCGCCGTTCGATTTGGCGGGCCACTTCCTTTTGGCGCTGTTTAGCTTCCCGCTGGGCGCGCTTCGCCTGCTTTCGGGCATCTTTTTGACGGTCTTCGCCGATCTGGCGAGCTCCGCGCGGCGATGCGTCGCGCTGTGCCGGCAATGGCAGACAAAGGAAAACGAGTCCCAGCGGCACTAGGCGGATCAACTTCACCAATGACGTCCTACTGACTATCATCGCCCGGCGCCGCTGTTTGCGCTAGGCGTCTACCGGTAGCGGAGGGATCGGCCGATTAGCCGTATGTGGATACCAAGAGGCTGCATGAGGCCATCAAAGAACTTCGCGCTGAATTGGACCGGGTCAACCTGGCGATCGAGAGGATCGAAGCTATCGCCGCGGCGTTTGGACGCGAGCGGCAAACCGGCGACGATTCTTCCGAACCGCAGTCCCCGCCGGCCGGACCCGCCCGCGACGACGAATGAGCAGTCCGGGCGGGCGATGCACGTTTACTCGGAGAGGGACTCGCGTTTGCGCGTGGAAATCTGTTCGGTCATCAGATCGATCACAGCGTCGCCAGGATAGGCTCGATTTTTCTCGTGAGAGAAATCCTCAGCGCGGATGACGCCGAGGTCGCCATTGCGGTCTGCGTAGATCCAATCTTGGTCGGAAAACTGGGCTAACAGTTGCCGTAGGGAACCTACGGTCATCGCTTTCCAAAGAAAATCGGTTCCAACCAACATGAGGCGTTTTGCCTGCTTGGAGAAATGAGCCGCGACTGGAAGCCCAGCTAGGGCTTATCTGTCCGCGGTTGCTTTAGCCAATTCAAGTGCGGCTTGGATCTCGGCGGGCACGCGGTGTTCTTCGGAGCGGATAGATTCCAGACCAGGAAGACCAAGGTCTGCAGGGTCCATCATCTCGATGGGGGCGCCGCCGGCTTCGCCGGATGCTCTCCGCTCTTCCTTCTTTTCTTCCTTCGCCTTGCGCTTCTCGCGCTTCAGCATTTCACGTTGACGTTTCTGGAAACTAGTGCTCGGTCTTCCCAATCAGCCCTCCTGCGGCGACGCTTCCCCGCGGAGGCCGCCCTGATTACTATAACAAACCGCCCTAACTCGTCCTGGGAGCGGTCTTTCCTAGGCCGGAGATGCGTTCCCGGCGTGTTAAGGTGAGGACTGGGTTCCGGGCGCCGTGCAGTGGTACGCCGCCAACTCGGTCAGGTCCGGAAGGAAGCAGCCGCAACGGTCTCTGCCGCGTGCCGCGGTCCACCCGGAGCCCTCTACAAAACCTTCCAGCCGGTGCGTGATACTATGCGACTTGTCGAGCGCCGTCCTCGGGGCTTGAGGCTGACTTCTCTTCGCTAGGCTGCTCTTCGATGTACCAGGTAATCGCCCGCAAGTACCGCCCCCAGCGGTTCTCGGACGTTGTCAGCCAAGACCACGTCAAGCAGACCATCGCCAACGCGATCGAGCAGAATCGAATTGGACACGGCTACATCTTTTCTGGACCCCGCGGGACCGGAAAGACCACCATGGCCCGCATTCTGGCCATGTGCCTGAACTGCACGGACGGTCCCAGCAGCAATCCTGACCCGGACGATCCGGTTTGCAAGGAGATTGCCGCGGGTTCGACGATTGACGTCGTCGAGATCGACGCCGCCTCGAACCGGCGCATCGACGACATACGCGAATTGCGCGAGAGCGTGCGCTACCGGCCGGCCCGAGACCGCTTCAAGATCTTCATCATCGACGAGGCGCATCAGATCACCACGGACGCCTTCAACGCGCTGCTCAAGACGCTCGAAGAGCCGCCCGAATGGGTCGTTTTCGTGCTTTGCACGACGGAACCGCAAGCGATCCCGGCGACCATCCACTCGCGCTGCCAGAGCTTCCAGTTCCGCACGGTAGACCTGGATCAAGTCGTCGACCGGCTGCGCTGGATTTGCACGCAGGAAGGAGTGGAGGCCGACGACGACGCCTTGGTGGCCATCGCGTTGGCGGGCGACGGCTCGATTCGCGATTCCGAATCAACTTTGGACCAGGCGATCGCATCGTGCGGCGCCAAACTCGATGCTGACGCGGTGCGGAAC
>CAMPKL010000243.1 GCA_946887065.1 uncultured Bryobacterales bacterium | reverse complement strand
TTTTCCTTATGAGGCAACGTGACGCTGAAGCCCTCGACCGGCAATTCGTCCGCGAAACGAAAGAAGTCGCCCAGCCGCTCCGGCTCCACCCGAAACGGAAGGTAGACGCCATCAATGCCGCACTGGCGCATCGCCCGGTTATGGAGTACCGGAGACATGGAATGGGCAACCGGCGATGCGATCACGCCGAAAATCCGCGCGTCCTGGGTGAGCTTGTCGACCCGATAGAGTCCTTGCATCACTGCGGCGGAATACTGTCCTGGCGCCGTTCCGGGAGCCGTGTTGGGCGCCGCAAACGTGAAAACCGCGCCGCGCGACGGCGACAGAATGCGGCTCGCGGCGCCAACTTCGCCCATCGCCAGCACCACCAGCGGCGGCCCATCCTTGTGACCAAGTAGGCGCAACAGGCGGCTGCTATCGCTCGGCTTCACGCCGGCTACGGCCATCTTGTAGACGTCCGCTGGGACCTTTTGCAGACGCCTCAAAACCTTCTCGGGCGATGGAGCCTTCTCAAAGTCGTGGAACGACAAAACCACGCGCCCTTTCTGCCGCAATCGTTCGGCGACATCGGGGGCCGGTTCGGCGGTTTCGATCTCCAGATCCAGCAGTTGAGCGCCGTTCACGGCGGCTTTGGTCAGAATCCGCTCCTGTTCTTCGACTGACCCTGCAAATCCGCCTTGCGCCTGTTTGCGCCGGCAGGTCGTCAGGATTTTCAGCTTCGGCCAACGCTCGCGCAGCAGCTTGATCAGCGGCAGTCCGGCTTCGGGCCGCGGCAGCAAATCGAGACGCAGCTCGATGAACTTCGCCCCGGCTTCGCACTCGGCGATCGCCAGACGCTGGAGGCTGTTTGGGTCTGCTGCGCTGATAGCGACGCAGATAGGGGGCAGGGAGCGGACCGAAATCATCGGGGATCAGCGGACGGGAGCACCGCCAATCGGGCTAGCGTATCACACGCCAACCCGCACTAGGATACCGGCGTGCGCTCCGCCAGCAAGAGCGATTGATCCGTCAAGACGCGACCCAGCCGCATCAGGTCGGCTGCGTCATGCCCTGCGTCGGCTGCCTTTCGCCGTCGCTCTTCCATCGAAAGCACGTTGTGATAGCTCGCGTGCCGATAGTCGTCGACCAAACCGGCTGCTAGCTTGGAGTCAATCTCCCGGATTCCTTCTGCGAGGGAAGTCATCGCACGGAAGCGAAGGGTCCCCTCGATCGCGCCGAACTCCACTCGATAGTTGCGGCGGTCGGCCGTCTCCTCGAGCGCGATGTCGGCCTGCGGGTGCAGCTGCCGCAGGATCTCCGCGATTGACGAAAGGCGGTGATTGCCCGCGTTCGAGCCCAGGTTCAGCACTTTGCCATGAATCGCCCGCTGCGGCGCCGTCAACGCTTTCTCTAAGCCGCGTACGATGTCGTTGACGTGCACAAACGGTCGCCAACGATCCCCGTTGAAGATCACCGCCCTGTCTTCAAAACGAGCCTTGGCCGTGAGCAAATTGACCAGCAGATCGAAGCGAGGCCTCCGCGACCAGCCGAACGCCGTACCGATCCGCAACGCCGTCGGCGAGAAAGCCGGCGCGGCGCATTCCAGCACCAGCCGCTCGGCGTCGATTTTGGTTTCGGCGTACAGGCTGACCGGATTGAGTTCGGAGGTCTCGTCCACGGTCTCCGGATTCGAGCCGTACACGCTGCAGGTTGAGGCAAGGAGAATCCTCCGCACGCCCAGGCCCCGCGAAAGCTTGGCCAGCATCCCGCTTGCTTGCCGATTCGTCTCAACGGCCTCTCGCTCATAAGCGGCGCAGGCCGGGTCTCCGACGACCGCTGCCAAGTGGATCACGGCGTCCGCGTCGCGCAACGCCTGTGCCGCTACGTCGATGTCCCGCAAGTCTCCGGTCACCAACTCGAAGCGCTTGTGCGCCAGCAGATGACGGATGGCGGCGTCTCCAAAGTCCAGCCGGTCTAAAGCGATAACGGAGTGACCCATTTCCAGTAGCCGCTCGGTCAAAATGTTGCCGATATAACCGGCCGCTCCCGTCACGACGACTCGCTCGGGGCGTTCGCGCCGCCTCGGAATCCAGAAGGTCGGGGCGCTCAGGATCGGCCTCTTGGGACGGTTCAGCCATTGGGTCAACGCGGACATGATTCTTGCGTCTTATCGGCAGCAAAGACCAATCGCATTAGCTTCCCGCCCGGCCGGCGCTGGGCGTTCCAGGACAATCGCATGATGCCGCCGACGTCGGCGTGCTGTAGAATCTGGAAGCGCGTATAAGGAGTCCCCCATGGAACGCAAGCAAGCACGTGATTTCCCCCAAGAACTGCTGGACATCTTTGATTTGTATGTCCACGGCGATATCGACCGCCGCCAGTTCTTAGACCGCGCCAAGAAGTTTGCGGTGGGCGGCGTGACCGCCGCGGCCCTACTGGAGGCTCTGACCCCGAACTTCGCTTGGGCGCAGCAAGTCCCCGCCGACGATCGCCGGATTTCGACGTCGCGCGTGACCGTGCCCTCGCCGCAAGGCAACGGAACGATCAACGGCTATCTGGTACGGCCGGCGAATCTGTCGGGCAAGGCGCCAGGAGTCCTCGTCGTCCACGAGAACCGGGGCTTGAATCCCTATATCGAGGATGTAGCCCGCCGCCTGGGCACGGAGGGCTATGTCGCTCTGGCGCCGGATGGTTTGACTAGCGTCGGCGGCTATCCGGGCGACGAAGATAAGGGCCGTGAACTGTTCACGACCGTTGACCGGCAGAAGATGGCCAATGACTTTGTGGCCGCGGCCCGCTGGCTGAAAGCCCGTGAGGATTGCACCGGCAAGATCGGCGCGGTCGGCTTCTGCTTCGGCGGCGGAGTGAGCAACAATCTCGCCGTCCATCTCGGCGCGGATCTATCGGCCGCCGTTCCGTTCTATGGCTCGCAACCCTCACCCGAAGACGTCGCCAAAATCAAAGCGCCGCTGCTGATCCACTACGCCGGCGTGGACGAGCGCATCAACGCACGATGGCCTGAATACGAAACCGCCCTGAAGGCCAACAATGTCAAGTACCAGATGCACATGTACGAGGGCGCTCAACACGGCTTCCACAACGACACCACGCCGCGCTACGACGAAGCGGCCGCCAAGCTCGCCTGGCAACGCACGCAGGCCTTCTTCGCGGCGAACTTAAAGGGGTAAACCTACTCCGCCGGGCCGCTGTAGGTCACCGTCAGGCGCGCGCCCTCCGGCGTGGTCGTTGCGGCGGCGGAGATCTCATACTCGGCCGACCGGCCTTGAACGGTCTCGACTGTGTTGCCTCCGCCGGAGAATGAGGAGCGGTCGGCCTCCAGGCCCAAGGCCTGCAGCCGGCCCTCGTAGTAGCTCAATGCTGCTGCCGCATCATCGGTGGCGAAGCTGTAGATGCCGCTGCGCTTGCCGTTCGAGGTAGCCGCATATCCGCCCACTTCGGTCTTGGTCCCCGGGTACTCGCCTAGCCAACTTGGCGCCTCCACAGCGGCGCCGGCGGCTCCCATGGAGACGCTCGACCCGTCGCTGCCGGTAATCGAAATCGGCCCGCCATCTCCCGATGTGCCGGACTGAATGCGAACTTCCTCGCCCTCCGCATCCCCGAAAACCAATTCGCCCCGCTCCAGCTGCGAGTAATTGACCGTCACCTCTTTTCCCGTCGACTTCTCACGGATGGTGATCGTGCCGGCTTCGCGGTCGCTCTCCACAAGTTCCAACTCCGGGTTGATCCGAACGATGGCCTCCGCTGCAGCCGCGGCCGGGTTATCCCCGACGAAATCAGAGACGGTTTTGGCGGCGAAATACCCCCCCACGCTCACGACCACGATTCCTACCAGCAGCAGTCCTCCGCAGCCGATCCCAATCCAAGCTAGCGGGCTGAGGCCCTTCTTTGGTTCGGTCATGAGTTCCTCCTGAGAGAAGCAGATTACCGCAATCAGGCCAAACGCCGCCCCCTCTCGGATTGCCTTCGCCGCTTTGCAACACCATCGGTACCTCCTTTGTCACACTCCTGTAACATAAAGAGCGGCAATCTTAGGGGGCCCCTGTGCTGAATGAACTTCTTAAAATATTTCGCTCCCAAGGCCCAGGCACAGGCCTTCGGGAAGACTTGGATCAGATGATTCGGCTGAGTGCGCAGTTGGTCGAGCTGGCCGGCGATGCGTACTTCCAAAGAGGCCCAAAGCACGGCGAGCCCCGCGACATAGCGGCCGAAGACAAGAAGATCAACAAGTTACAGCGTCAGATCCGCAAAGACGCCCTGTTGCGCGCGGTCGCTAGCGAAGACGGCTTCGATTTACCCTTCTGCCTGTCTCTAATGAACGTCGTAAAAGACGTGGAACGGATAGGGGACTACGCCAAAGACGTCGCCAAGCTCGCGGAAAAGGCGACTGCTTCTGACGCTTCGTCCTACGATGGTCTCGCTCTCGAAACCGAGAGGATCGGGATGCGGATGGCGAAAATCCTTCAAGAATCAGATCAATTGGAAGCTGTCAATCTGATCGAAGCAGGCAAGGATTTGAGGAAGCGGATCCATGCTGAAATGTTCGAACGCATGGAATCGAGCGAAGCCGGAGCCGGACGTCATGTGCTGTGCCTGCAGTACTACCAGCGCATCGTCGCGCACATGATGAACGTCCTCTCGACGATCGTGACCCCGCTACATCGCATGGACTACACCGGCAAACGCAGCTTGTTGCCCGAGGTGAAGGCAAAACTCGGCTCTGCGCAGGCTGACAGGTAGGGGTCCAGCAACTAGAACGAGGCGTCCCATTGGACGCGCACTCCGATTCGTGACCCGCGATTACCCTCGACCGCTGCAAGCGTATATCGGCTCACATCGACGGACAGCTTGTCGGCGTGCCCCTTGAAGAACCAGTTGGCGACAATTCCCGCCTCGTGGAGGAGATCATTCGCTCGTCCTGTGTGAGGATCGACAAAGGCGTACCGTCCCGCAAACTCTAACTGCCGAGGAATCTTGCTGTAGATCTCGTTGAGAAAGTAGCCCGCCTGAACATAGCTGCCGCGCATAGGGGTCTCGGTCGAGTTCACGTTATCGGTCACCCGTTTCCAGTGAAACTCTTGTTGGAGGGAGAATCCCTGCTGCTTGAAGGCCACTTCCGTCAGATACTGACGTAGCGAATACTGCCCCGGAGCTCCGTCTTCGAACCCGTCGATTTGGCCGCCGCCGCTTGAGGAAAAGCGCGTGTAACTGCTGCGATTCCCTGTTGTCGCTACAGCCAAGCTGAGTTTGGGATCCCTCCTGCGCTCAAGGTCGCTCTGAGAAAGCGAAACGCCGCCCCCGAGCGGATTCCACTGGTACCGCGCCAGCCACATCGGCGAACCGTCCGCTGCGTCGGTTGGAACTCGTCTATCGCGGAAGATACCCCGGCCCTGACCTGTGAAGACGCCAAGAAAGTACTGCGAATCGGCGGCAGACCCCTTGGCCAGCCGTCCCGTAATCTCAATGCCCTTTTGGCGGTCGATCGTGAAGTCACGAGTGACGATCGAACGTTCGACGAATTGCTGGTTGCCGGACGAATCCATTCGCTCACGGTTGTAGTCGGCTTTCCATTGGCCGAAGCGCAGTTGCATCCATTCCGGGCCGACGTCAAAGCGCAGGTCGAGCAGCCTGCCGCCGACTAGATCGTGCTCGTATTTGTACTCAATCCAGGGAGCGGCGATGTGGCCATCCATCTTGAAACGCGCCCGACGAAACGTCAGATTCGCGTCGCCCGGCTGCTCCAGGTGGCCTTCTCTACGCGGCGGCGAGTCGAAGGGCGTGGTGAACCGCAGCTGAGAGCGGACGTTAACGTTAGCGCTGACAGACCGGTCTTCCGACCCTATCTTGAGCCCAGAGGAGTCGTAGCGAAACCACTTTTGAGGCTGCTCGACAGCGTCGTCCGGGCGCACAGCCTCCACAACTCCAGCAGCGACCGAGCCGGCCAATCCCGCCGTCGGTAGAACAAATAGGGCCGCCAGAAGAGCGCAACCAAGTATCTTGGCTCCTGGCCGAATCGCTTTAGCATCCATCACTACTGTTACGATACGTAGCCGAATATTTAGTTTCGGTAAAGATTCGGCGGTATCTCCGTGACTTTTTGTTTAAGGCTTCGTTAGGGCAGCGGCAGATTCAAGCGGTTGGGTGCAATTGAGCCGGTCAGAAAGGCGCTCCGGCAAGCCAACAGGACGACGCAATAGTCC
>CAMPKL010000242.1 GCA_946887065.1 uncultured Bryobacterales bacterium | reverse complement strand
GGCGACGTCATCGAGGCTTTCGGAGACTTTGTCGTCGGCGGGAATTTCGTCGTCGGCATCGTCATCTTCGTTCTGCTGATCGCCATCCAGTATGTGGTGATCAACCACGGCGCCGTGCGTATCTCCGAAGTCACTGCGCGATTCACCTTGGATGCGTTGCCGGGCAAGCAGATGGCGATTGACGCCGATCTGAATGCGGGGCTTATCGATGAAGGCGAGGCGCGCGCCCGGCGCGAAGCGGTCTCGCGCGAGGCGGAGTTCTACGGCGCCATGGACGGCGCGGTGCGCTTCACCCAGCGCGATGCGATCGCCAGCATCATCATCACCTGCGTCAACATATTGGCCGGCTTTTTGATCGGGGCGATCTCGCACGGCATGCCGATCGAGCAGGCCTTGGAAACCTATACCGTGCTCACGGTCGGCGACGGTTTAGTGACGGTAATTCCGGCGTTGCTGATCTCCGTGTCGGGAGGCATCATTACCACCCGCGCTGCGGGAGAGAGCAGTCTGGGCGTGGACTTCGGCAAGCAGTTGTTTGGCCGTCCCGAGCCGTTGCTGTTGGCTGCGGGCGTCATGGGCTCGCTGGCGGCGGTGCCGGGGCTGCCCGCGGCGCCCTTCTTGTTGCTTGGTGGGGGCGCGGCTACGGCGGGTTGGCGGCTCAGGAAGCAGGACAAGTTGCTGCCGAGCGTCGCGACGCAACTGACCCAGCCCAAGGAGCCGGAGAACGTCCAAGCGTTGCTGCGTATCGAGCCGTTGGCGATCGAAGTCGGCTTGGGATTGGTGAAGATCGTGGACTCCTCCCAAGGCGGCGCGCTGCTGACGCGGATCGCCGGAGTCCGCAGACAACTGGCGCAGGAGTTGGGCTTCGTGCTGCCGCCGGTGCGCGTGACCGACAACCTGCAACTGAAGCCGCGCGAGTACGTGGTGCTGCTGAAAGGCGTCGAGATTGCGCGCTTCGAGTTGTACTCCGACTCCGTGCTGGCCATCAAGGCAGGCCACGCGAATGGAGTGATCGAGGGCGTGCCCTGCACCGAACCTGCGTTTGGGCTGGAAGGCTTGTGGGTGCCCCAGGAACAATCGGACAAAGCGCGATTGCTGGGCTACACGGTTGTGGATTCGGCTAACGTTGTCGCCACGCACCTCACGGAACTCATCCGGCGGCATTCCCACGAGTTGTTCACGCGGCAGGATGCCGACGGCCTGCTGCAACGGATCAAGGACGAGAACCCGAAGCTCATCGAGGATCTCGTGCCGCAGTTGATGTCGTTGTCGATCGTGCAGAAGGTGCTGCAGAACCTGTTGCGGGAGCGCGTCTCCATCCGCGACGCCGTTTCGATTCTGGAAGCGTTGTCGGAGGCGGGCTCGGCGACGAAGAACCCGACTTTGTTGACGGAGTACGTGAGACAAGCTCTGGGGCGAAGCGTCGTTCAGCCGTATCTCGACGATAAGGGCGACTTGCCCGCCTATCTGCTTGGGCCATCGTTGGAGTCCCTATTGCAGGCCGGCGTGGAGCACAACGAGCAGGGTTCGCGGCTGTCGATGGACCCCGCCGCGTTGGGCGAAGCGGCGAGACAGATCAAGAAAACGGTGGGAAATCTGCACGGTCCCGCGGCGCTGGTGTGCTCGTCGTCGGTGCGCTTTGCGGTGCGGCAGTTGGTTGAGAGCGACATGCCGCTGCTGGCGGCCATCTCCCACGCGGAGGTTCCGGCGACGGCCCGTGTCGTGTCCTTGGGGGCGATTGGTTAGGAGATCCACGGCATGCGATTGAAAACCTATAACGCCGACAGCGTTCAAGCCGCTTTACGTCTGGCACGGATTGAGTTGGGCGACGAAGCGGTTCTGATTGGTTCGAGCGAGAACGCGAAAGGGGCGACCGGAGCCAAGCTCAGCGTCACTTTCGGCACGGATCTTTCCGGCGGCGGGGTGAATCAGATCGTGGAGCCCGCCCAGAACCCGCTGGAGGAAGCTGCCGCGCTCAAAGAGCCGCTGGGTGAGCCGGTATGGGAAGAGTTGCGGCGGCTGCGAAGCGACCTCGATTGGATGCGCAATAGCCCGCGCCAAAGCGGCGCTGTGGAGTCGGCGTTTACGCCCGTGTTCGAGAACAAGTTGGTGGGCCAACTCTTCGTGCGCTTGGTGACGCGGGGAGTTTCACCGGCGCTGGCGGCGCGGTTGGCTGCGGAGCTGGAGGCGGGCGCGGAGCCGGAGGCGCCGTATCACGCCCTGGTGGAGCGCCTTTACTCGCGCGTGCGCTCGATGTGGAGGATCCGCTCGGAGGCGACCGGCACCGCGGAGTCTCCACACACCGTGGCCGTAGTCGGACCTGCCGGCGCGGGCAAGACCAGTACGCTGGCCAAGATCGCGATTTCGTTGGGCTTCTCTCGGGGGCGCTCGATCGGCTTTGTGTGCGTCGACCCGTTCCGGGTGGGCGGAGTGGACCATCTAGAGGCCTACGCCGGGCTGATGGATGCGCCGTTACGCTTGGTCGACAGGCCGCAAGACTTGGCGGCGGCCGTCAATGAGATAAGAAGCGGGAGCGATGTTCCGGACCTCTTACTGCTTGATACGGCGGGATACCCCCTGCGTGATGCCGGCAGGCAGCGGTCGCTACACGATGGGCTGCGCCAATGCGGAGGGGTGGACGTCCACCTAACGCTGAATGCAACCAATCGTCCCGAGGACATAAGGCGCGGCTACGACGCCTTCGGCGCATCCGCTAGCAGCCTGATTTTTACCCGCCTAGACGAAGCTTCGGCCCCGGGTTCTCTATTGGACGAAAGTTTGCGATTCGGATTGCCGATTGCTTATGTGACGACGGGCCAAAGGACCGCGCAGGATCTTTCCCCGGCTGACCCCGATGAGCTGACGATGCTCACGATGGGCGGCGTGGACGCGGAGCCGGCCTTTGCCTAGCGCTCAATACACGGTGATGTATCCCAAGCCCAAACTAGCCGCGCCAAGCGACCTGGCCGACCGTCCCGAGCGAGACCGGCGAATTCTCCAACATCTTGGCCAGGTCAAATTGATCGCCTCGCGCATTCACGACAAGCTTCCCGAGAGCGTCTGCTTGGACGATTTAATCAGCGCGGGCGTATTGGGGCTGATCGACGCGGTGGACCACTTTGACGAAACGTTAAACGTGAAGCTAAAGACCTACGCGGAACACAAGATTCGCGGCGCCATTCTCGATAGTTTGCGCAGCCTGGACTGGGCGCCGCGGAATAAGCGCCGCAAGTCGAAGCAGATCGAGGCGACCATCGGGTCGTTGGAAAGAACTCTGAAGCGGAGTCCGACCGAGGACGAAGTCGCCGCTCAACTAGGCATCACTTTGGTGGAGTACCGGCGCTGGCTGGTGGAGATTCGCGGCATTAACTTGGCGCCGATGGAGCAGGGGCCGAGCGGCGACGGCGAAGGTTCCAGCGTGCTGCGCTTCATTTCCGACGACGAGGACGAGTGGCCCTCGGCTCTGTTGGAGCAATCGGAGCTCCGCCGAGTGGTAGCCGAACTCATCACACGGCTGCCGGAAGTCGAGCGGACGATCATTACGCTGTACTACACGAAAGAATTCACGCTTCGCGAAATCGCCAAGGTGGTCGATCTTCATGAGACCCGCGTGTCGCAGTTGAAGTCCCAGGCGATCTTGCGGCTGCGTTCGGCGATGCATATGAAGTGGCCCCGCTAGACCGAGCAACATGCGCAGCGCACTCAGCCAAGATGAAATCGATCGCCTGTTCATGAAGCACGGGGGCGTTGGGTCGCAGGACGCGCCGGTACGGCAGGCCGCCCTTTACGATTTCCGGCGGCCCGATCGGATGCCGACGCACCAGGTCCGAGCCGTACATTTGGTCCACGATTTTCTTGCTAGGCATTTGGCTGTATCGCTCGGAGCGTACTTGCGCACTTACGTGACGGTCAGTCTGGTGTCGGTGCAACAGTTGGCGTTCAGCGAGTTTTTAGGTCTTCTACCAACTCCGACCTGCATTGCCCATGTCGGGGTGAAGCCGATGGAAGGCAACGCGGTATTGGAGGTTAACCCGTCGCTGGTTTTGCCGATACTCGATATCGTTCTGGGCGGAGACGGCAACCACGCCGCCGATCAAGCCAAGGAACTGACCGATATTGAGCGAAGCGTGATGGAGACGGTTTTCCGTATCTTGCTCGGCCACCTGCGGGATGCCTGGGCGGGCACGCGCGATCTGTCGTTTGACGTGGAAGACACCGAGACTCAGCCCCAGTTGATGCAGATTCTCTCGCCGAACGAGGCTGTGGTGGCGATCGGATTTGAGATCACGGTAGACAACGCGCGAGGGACGATGAACTTCGGCGTCCCTTCCGTCATCGCGAAGATGATGGCCGAGAAGATGGATCAGCAGTGGTCCGTCAGGAAGCAATCGGCGGACGTGCGGCCGACGCGGCTCATGGCGTCATTGATAAAGGACATTGCCGTACCGGTGGAATCTCGAGTTTCGGGCGGCAATCTGACGGTAAGAGAGGTACTCGACCTCGCGCCTAACGACATTCTTTCGTTGGGCACGCCCATTACCCGGCCGGCGGAATTGTCTGTCAGCGGCGTGAACAAGTTCTCCGGCAGAGTCGTTGCAGCGGGACGCCGCCGGGCGATTCAAGTATTGGCGGATGACCCCATGCCGAGCGGAGGGATGCCAACGTGACCGGCGTGGAACGGTGGATGAAGGACCCGACCGAGCATTGGATCACGGCGGCTTGGGCGGAGGGAGTATGCAGGTCCCTTGCGCTATTGAATCCAAACGCCGGCCAATTCACGCTGGAAGCCCGCGGTACAGATCCGGCGGGTTGGCGCACCTGGGCCGATCCCGTATGGATCGCTTTCTCTTGCGATATCGCTGAGGCCGCTGAAATATCGGCGGGCTGCTCGGGTGAAGCCTCACAGCTGTTGGGGAAGCTGGCGCTTGGCGGCGCCGAGGATGCCGACGGACTTGCCGCGGAAACGTATCGGGAGTTGATCGCGCAGGCGATGGCCTCGGTTGGGGCCGCATTGCAAATTCAGTCCGGCGCGGAGAAGCAGTTCGCCGGCGGGGTCGATGTCCCCGAACCGGCGGACGCCTCGTTGGGTGTGGAGTTCTGGTTTGAGATCGGCGGCGAGAAATGCAGCGTTGTTCTGGCGCTGAATGCTCCATTCCTCGAAGCGGCCCTGGGCGACAGAGCCGGCGGCGAGACCGCGGTCGAAACGGAGACCGAATCGCCGGCTGAAGATGCGCCGGCCGACGAGTTGGGGGGCGTCGCCCGCAGAAATCTAGAGATGCTGCTGGACCTGGAGATGGAGGTCGCCATCAGTTTTGGCCAGACCGAGATGCTGCTGAAGGACGTGCTCAAGCTTTCGGTCGGCTCCATCGTCGAGTTGCAGTGCCAAGCGTCAGACCCTGTTGAAGTACTTGTCAACGACACCGTGATCGCGCGTGGCGAAGTCGTCGTCGTCGACAGCAATTACGGCGTTCGGATCACTGACGTGAGCAGCCGTCGAGAGCGTATCCAAAGCATTTTCTAATGATGAACGAACTGATCCTGGCCGCTTCAGCCGTGGCCGTCTCGATTGGAGCGGCGTGCTGGGTATGGATACTGACTCGGCGCAGCGCGGAGTTGCGGCGGCGCGTGATTCGCGAAGAGGCGGAAAGCCGCTTGTTGCGAGGCCGCCTCGATGACGCACTCGCCTTGTTCGAGGCGCGGCTGTCAAGGCTTGAAGGCGTGCGTGGCTATGCGGGTTCGAGATCCAGACAACGCCGTCACGCAGCCGATCTGGTACGCCTTGGCGGGGATCCTTTAGCGATCGCCAAACGATGCGATTTGCCGACGGTGGAACTTCAGGTTCTGCTGCAACTGGATGAGCTGAGGACCCGGCAGCCTGCGAAGACTCTGAATTAGGCTTCGTGGTCTGGTTGAATTGTTCGATACTCCTCGGGCGTGTCGATATCTTCAACGATCGCCGGATCATCGAGGTCGACGAAAACCGTCGTCGATCGATGTGCCCGGATCACGTCTTTTGGGCTGCCCGACTGGGGCATAGCGAGGAGTCCGTTCACGACGCGCCGGGATATGGCCACGGGATGCCCGCGCTGCCCGGCGTGACGCGGAATGACGACATCGGCGCCCGATTGCCCAAAATGCTGCAACACCGCCTGCAAGGTTTCAACTTTCAGGCGAGGATGATCGACGAGAGTGAAGACGACGCCGCGTGAATCGTCCGGCGCCGTGG